>JADJVE010000010.1 GCA_016716715.1 Acidobacteriota bacterium
GCGCCTCGCGGCGCGCGCGGCTCTGTTCGTGGGTGCGGACACGGGGCCGACGCACCTCGCCGCAGCCGCCGGGACGCCGACCCTCGCCCTCTTCGGGCCGACGCCGCCCGAGCGCTACGGCCCGGTGGGCCCGCGCACCGCCGTCCTCCGGGAATCTCCCGCGGCCTACAATCGTTCCGGTGGACGATGGCCAGTCGAGGACGTCCGTGAAGCGGCACGCAGGCTCCTCGCGTAAGCGCGCCCGGGCCGGCGTCGTCCTCGCGGCCGGAGTCCTCGCCGCCGCGGCGTTCCTCGCGCCGTCCCGGCGCTCCGGGGCCGACCGGCCGCCCGTCGTCGTCGCGGCCCGCGAGTCGCTCCCGAAAGACCGCCTCTTCGCCGTGCCGTTCGGAGAGGGCGAGACCCTCGTCTACACGATCGCCTGGCTGAAGATCGAGGGCGGCGGGATGACGCTCAAGACCACGCGCGAGACGACGTCCGACGGCGTCCCGATGCACCGGATCACGCTCACGGCCACCTCGAACGACTACGTCTCGAAGTTCTACCCCGTGCGCGACCTCTACGAGACCTGGGTCGACGCGCGCGATTTCCAGCCCCTGCGTTTCGAGAAGCACGCGCGCGAGGGCCGGTACGAGTCCGACGAGGTCGAGGAGTTCGACCTCGGGAAGAAGATCGGGAGCTGGCGGGAGGACCGGACGCCGCTGCCGGACCGCATCCAGGACATCATCTCGTCGTTCTACTTCCTGAGGGCCCAGCCCCTCGCCGTCGGAGCGGACGTCCGGGTGGACATGTTCTCGCGCGGGAAGATCTACAAGCTCAAGGCCAACGTCCTCGAGAAGGAGAAGGTCGAGACGGAGGCGGGCGTGTTCGACGCGTTCAAGGTGCAGCCACAGCTGCGCGAGAACGAGACGGCCGAGGACCGCAACCGCGGCAAGCTCTTCCTCTGGTTCTCCGACGACGACCGCCGCCTCCCGGTCATGGCCAAGACGGTGATGCCCATCGGGTCGGTCACGGCGCGCCTGACGAAGGTGGTCGCGGGGACCCGCTAGGGTCGTCGCCGGAACCCGCTAGAATCCCCGCATGGCCGTGAAGCTGGGCGATCTCCTCGTCAAGGCGAAGCTCGTCACGCCCGAGCAGATCCAGGAAGCGCTCGTCGAAGTGCAGGCGTCGGGCATGAAGCTCGGCGAGGCTCTCGTCAAGCTCGGTTACGTCTCGGAAGACGACATCACGGAGACGCTTTCGGCGCAGTTCGGCGTCCCGTCGATCAACCTCTCGCACTTCGAGATCGACCCGAACGTCCTCAAGCTCGTGGCCCCGGAGGTCGCGCGCAAGTACAACATTCTCCCCGTCAACAAGACGGGCGCGACGATCACGATCGCGATGGCGGACCCGACGAACGTGTTCGCCATGGACGACATCAAGTTCATGACGGGCTACAACGTCGAGCCCGTCGTCGCCTCCGAGATCGCGCTGCAGCAGGCGATCGACCGCCACTACGGCGCGACGCACGCCCTCGAGCTGAAGAAGGTCATGGAGGAGATGTCGGTCGTCGACACGGCCGACACCTCGCTCGAAGTCGTCGAGGAGACCGAGCAGGAGACGATCGACCTCGAGAAGCTCGTGGACGAGGGCGAGGAAGCCCCCGTCATCCGGCTCGTGAACATCATCCTGACGGACGCCATCAAGCGCATGGCGTCGGACATCCACATCGAGCCCTACGAGCGCGAGTACCGCGTGCGGTACCGCATCGACGGCATCCTGTACGAGGTCATGAACCCGCCTCCGAAGCTCAAGGAGGCGATCGCATCGCGCATCAAGATCCTCGCGAAGCTCGACATCGCCGAGAAGCGCCTCCCGCAGGACGGGCGCATCAAGATCAAGATGAAGCTCGCCGGCAAGGTCAAGGAGCTGGACTACCGCGTCTCCGTGCTCCCGACGCTCTTCGGCGAGAAGATCGTCTGCCGCCTTCTCGACAAGGACAACCTCATGCTCGACATGACGAAGCTGGGGTTCGAGAAGGACTCCCTGCTTCGCTTCGAGAAGGCGATCCTGCGCCCGTGGGGCATGGTCCTCGTGACGGGTCCGACGGGTTCGGGCAAGACGAACACGCTCTACTCGGCGCTCTCGCGCATCAACACGCCCGAGACGAACATCATGACGGCCGAGGACCCGGTGGAGTTCAACCTCCCGGGCATCAACCAGGTGCAGATGAAGGACGCGATCGGCCTCAACTTCGCGGCCGCGCTGCGCTCCTTCCTCCGGCAGGACCCGAACATCATCCTCGTCGGCGAGATCCGCGACTTCGAGACGGCCGAGATCGCCGTCAAGGCGTCGCTCACGGGCCACCTCGTCCTCTCGACGCTGCACACGAACGACGCGCCCTCCACGATCAACCGCCTCATGAACATGGGCATCGAGCCCTACCTCGTCGCGACGTCCGTCGTCCTCATCGCGGCGCAGCGCCTCATCCGGCGCGTGTGCGCGAGCTGCAAGGCGCCCACCGAGGTCGCGCCGCAGGTCCTCGTCTCCCTCGGGTTCACGCCCGAGGACGCGAAGACCGTGCAGGTCATGAAGGGCAAGGGCTGCGAGAAGTGCAACAACACCGGCTACAAGGGCCGCGTCGCGCTCGTCGAGGTCCTCGAGATCACCGAGGAGGTTCGCGAGCTCATCCTCTCGGGCGCGTCCTCGATCGAGATCAAGAGGAAGGGCCTCGAGGAGGGAATGATCTCCCTCCGCCGCTCGGGCCTGCAGAAGATCAAGGACGGCCTGACGTCGATCGAGGAAGTCGTCCGGGAGACGGTCCTCTGGGTGGGGAAATTTCTTCGTCCCCCGCCGACCGAGAATCCCCTCCCCTCTTCTCTTTTCTGCTCTCCGTGATCAGGCGATGATGCAGATGCCTGCTAAAATCTGCATCGAGAGGCAGATCGTGCGGACGACGCTGAACATCGACGACGAGGCGCTCGAGGCGGCGCTCAAAGCCGACCCCGGGAAGACGAAGACGGCCGTCATCAACGACGCCCTGCGCGACTACGCGCGGCGGCGGGCGCTGCGCGGCCTTCGGAAGCTCGCCGGCAAGGTCGGCTGGTCCGGCGACCTCGACGCGCTCCGGAAGCGGAAGCCCCGGCCCTCGTGATCCGGTGAGGGTCCTCGTCGACACGTCCGCCTGGGCCGAGTTCCTGAACGGCACGGGCTCCCCCGAGGCCCGCGCCGTGGACCGCCTCCTCGCGGGCGAGGACGACGTCGTGACGTGCGGCCTCGTCGCCGCCGAGGTCTTCCAGGGAATTCGCCGCGACCGCGAGGAGCTCGAAGCGTTCTTCCGCAAAATGACGTTTCTCGAACCCGCCGGGATCGACACCTACCTGAAGGCCGCCGACCTCCACCGCACGCTGCGCCGCCGCGGCATCACGATCCGATCCACGATCGACTGTTTTCTCGCGGTCCTCGCCGCCGAGAACGGCTGCGAAATGCTCTTCCGGGACCGGGATCTCAAGCAGATCGTCGAAAGCGGCCTCCTCGACCTCCGCGCCCGGGCCTGACGAGACCCCGCCGCGACGTTTTCTCAGCCCTCTGGCGTATCATTTCGGGGTACTCGGGAGGGACAGCTCTATGGCGGTGACCCTGCACCAGCTCCTCAAGACGCTTGTCGAGAGGGGCGGGTCCGACCTCCACATCACGACGAACTCTCCCCCGATGATCCGGGTGGACGGGGATCTCATCCCACTCGACTACCCGCCGCTGACCGTTCCCGAGACGAAACAGCTCGCCTACTCGATCCTCACGGACGTCCAGAAGCACCGCTTCGAGGAGCAGCTCGAGCTCGACCTCTCGTTCGGCGTCAAGGGCCTCGCGCGCTTCCGCGGCAACTGCTTCCTGCAGCGCGGCGCCGTCTCGGCCGTCTTCCGCCAGATCCCCTACGAGATTCTCGGCTTCCGCGAGCTCGGCGTCCCGAACGTCGTCGAGACGCTCTGCAACAAGCCGCGCGGCCTCGTCCTCGTGACGGGCCCGACGGGCTCGGGAAAGTCCACGACGCTCGCGACGATGATCGACAAGATCAACCGCGAGCAGCCGCGGCACATCGTCACGATCGAGGACCCGATCGAGTTCCTCCACACGCACAAGCGCTGCATCGTCAACCAGCGCGAGCTGCACGCGGACACGCACTCGTTTCCGAACGCGCTCCGCGCCGTCCTCCGCGAGGACCCGGACGTCGTGCTCGTCGGCGAGATGCGCGACCTCGAGACGATCGAGTGCGCGCTCCGTATCGCCGAGACGGGCCACCTCACCCTCGCGACGCTCCACACGAACAGCGCCGTTCAGACGATGAACCGCGTCATCGACGTCTTCCCGGCGAGCCAGCAGCCGCAGGTGCGCGCGCAGCTGTCGTTCGTGCTCGAGGGCATCCTCTGCCAGACCCTTCTCCCCCGCGCCTCGGGCAAGGGCCGCTGCATGGCGATGGAGATTCTCGTCCCGACGCCCGCGATCCGGAACCTCATCCGCGAGGACAAGCTCCACCAGGTCTATTCGATGATGCAGACCGGACAGAACAAGTACGGGATGCAGACCTTCAACCAGTCGCTCGCGACGCTCGTCCACCGCCGCGTGATCTCCCAGGAGCTCGCGATGACGGTTTCCTCGCTCCCGGACGAGCTCACCGAGATGATCGCCCGCGGCGCCGGCGTCGTGACGTCGACGGCCGCCGGCGGGAACCCACCGCCCCCGCCGGCGAACGCCGCGCGGCGCGCCTGATTCCGGAGGAAAGCCATGGCTCAGTTCGTCTGGAAAGGCCGCACGCGCCAGGGCGCCACGACAGGTGGCGTCCTCGTCGCCGACTCGAAGGACCTCGCGATTGCGGACCTCCGCCGCCGCCAGATCGACGTCACGACCGTCAAGGAGAAGGGCAAGGAGCTCGCGGTCCCGAAGCTCGGGATGGGCAAGGTCAACGCGCGGCGCCTCGCGATCTTCACGCGCCAGTTCTCGGTCATGATCGACGCGGGCCTGCCGCTCGTGCAGTGCCTCGAGATCCTCGGAAACCAGCAGGACAGCCGGCTTTTCCAGAAGATCATCCTCGCGGTGCGCCAGGACGTCGAGGCGGGCTCGTCGCTCGCCGAGGCGATGCGCAAGCACCCCAAGGCGTTCGACGACCTGTTCGTGAACATGGTCGCCGCCGGCGAGGCGGGCGGTATTCTCGACACGATCCTCCGCCGCCTCTCGACCTACATCGAGAAGGCCGTCAAGCTGAAGGGGCAGGTCAAGACGGCGCTCATCTACCCCGTCTCGGTCCTCCTCGTCGCCGCGATCGTCGTCTTCATCATTCTCTGGAAGGTCATCCCCACGTTCGCGGCCCTCTTTGCGTCCCTCGGCGCGGAGCTCCCGCTCCCGACGCGCCTCGTCATCAAGGCGTCCAACTTCGTCGCGAGCTACATCATCTTCATCATCGCGGGCATCGCGGCCATCATGTACGCCCTCAAGCGCTACTACGCGACCTACCGCGGCCGGCGCGTGATCGACGGCATCGTGCTCAAGCTGCCCGTCCTCGGCGACATCATGAAGAAGATCGCCGTCGCGCGGTTCTGTCGCACGCTGGCGACCCTCACGTCGTCGGGCGTCCCGATCCTCGACGGCCTCGAAATCACCGCGAAGACGGCCGGCAACGCGATCGTCGAGGACGCCATCATGGGCGTGCGCAAGTCGGTCGAGGCGGGCCGCACGATTGCCGAGCCGCTCGGCGAGACGAAGGTCTTCCCGTCGATGGTCGTCCAGATGATCGGCGTCGGCGAGCAGACGGGCGCGCTCGACGCGATGCTCAACAAGATCGCCGAGTTCTACGAGGAAGAGGTCGACAACGCGGTCAACGGCCTCATGAAGCTCATGGAGCCGATCATGATCGCGATCCTCGGCACGGTCATCGGAACGATCGTCGTCGCGATGTACATGCCGATGTTCGACCTGATCTCGAAGATCAACTGAACTAAAATCCCCGGGTGAGCTCCTCGCGGATGCGTGCGTTCGAGCCGCTGCACTCGATGCTGCGCGGCTTCGTCGTCCTCAGGGTCGTCGTCGTGTCGACGATCCTGCTGTCCGCGTTCCTGATCCAGTTCACGTTCTCGACGGCGCTGCCGCTCAACGACATCTACTACCTCGCGGCGTTCGCGTACTCGATCTCGATCGCCGCGGTCCTCTCCCTCGACAGGATCCCGCCCGAGGCGAACGCCGCGATCCAGCTCCTCGGCGACCTCGTCGTGATCACCGGCCTCGTCTACATCTCGGGCGGCGCCGACTCGAGCTTCTCGTTCCTCTACCTCGGCACCGTCGCGGCCGGGGCGATCCTGCTCGGCCGCCAGGGCGGCCTCGTCTCCGCGGGCCTCGCGTCGGTCTTCTACGCCGTCCTCGTCGACCTCATGTACTTCGGCGCGCTGAAGCCCGTTCCGTCCGCCGAGCGCACGCCGCACCTGTGGACGGCGGCCGGGCTCGTGGGCCAGGTCGCCCTTCACGCGGGCGCGTTCGTCGTGACGGCTCTTCTCGTCTCCTATTCCTCGAACAAGCTTCGCGAAACCCGTACGGACCTCGAACGCCGCAAGTCCGAGATCGCGCGGCTCCAGGCTCTCCACGGCTCGGTCCTCGGCTCCATGTCCTCCGGCGTCCTCACGACGGACCCGGACGGCCTCGTCACGTTCGCGAATCGCGCCGCCCAGGAGCTGCTCGGGGTGCCCTCGGTCGACCTCGTCGGCCGGCCCGTCCAGTCGCTCGGCCTCATCGGGGAGGCCGCATGGAGGCGGATCGCGGCCGCGGGCTCGGAGATCCTCCGCTTCGAGACGACCCGCCGCATCAAGGACCAGGACGCGTACTTCGGCGTGTCGTCGTCGGCCCTGCGCGACGGCTCGGGCTACACCGTCGGGCGCATCCTGATCTTCCAGAACGTCACGCACGTCAAGCGGCTCGAAGGCGAGGTGCGGCTCAAGGACAAGCTCGCGGCCGTCGGCGAGCTCGCGGCCGGAATCGCGCACGAGATCCGCAACCCGCTCGCATCCATCTCGGGCTCCGTCCAGGCGCTCCAGGGCTCGGTGCCGTCCGGCTCGCCGGAGCACCGCCTCATGAAGATCGTCGTTGCCGAGTCGCACCGCCTGAGCTCCATCCTCGAGGATTTCCTCCGGTACGTGAGGCCGAAGGAGCGCGCGGTCGAGCCCGTCGACGCGCCGGCCGCGCTCCGGGACGTCCTGACGCTCCTCGCGCACTCCGACGAGGTCTCCTCGCGCCACGCGATCGACGTGCGGACGGCGCCGGACTCGTTCGTCCTGTCCGCGGACCCCGGCCAGCTCCGGCAGATCTTCTGGAACGTCGCGCGCAACGCTCTCGCCGCCATGCCGGGCGGCGGCACGCTCACGGTGACCGCCACGCTCGAGGGCGCCGTCTGGAAGGTCTCGTTCGCCGACGAGGGGCACGGAATGACGGAAGACGAGCGCGGCCGCCTCTTCACTCCGTTCGCACACAGCTTCCCCGGCGGCACCGGCCTCGGCCTCGCGATCGTGCATCGGATCGTGGAGGAGCACGGCGGCACGATCGAGGTCGACTCGACACCCGGCCGCGGAGCGACCGTCGCCATCTCGCTCCCACGCAACGACGCGTCGACGGGCGCGCGACCCACGGAGACGGCGCTCGCCGCCGCGGAGGTCCCATGACGGCCGAAACCGGCCCCCATCTCCTCGTCGTCGACGACGAGGCCGGCATCCGGGAGATGCTCACGATCGTCTTCCAGAAGGAGGGCTACCGCGTCTCGGCGGCACGCGGCTGCGTCGAGGGGCTCGCTCTCCTCGACGGCGAGGCGCCCGACCTCGTCCTCACCGACCTCAAGATGCCCGACGGGACGGGCTTCGACATCCTCAAGAAGGTGCGCGAGTCCCACCGCGACACGCCGGTCGTCATGATCACGGCGTACTCGTCCACGAAGACCGCCGTCGACGCCCTCAAGCAGGGCGCGTACGACTACATCGCGAAGCCGTTCGACGTCGACGAGCTGAAGCACGTCGTCGCGCGGGCGCTCGAGCGCAAGCGCCTCGTCGAAGAAAACGTCGCGCTCAAGGAGCGCGCCGACGGGCGTGGCATGGGCCCCGTCGTCGGCGTCTCGCGGAAAATGCGCGCCCTCTTCGAGCTCGTGGCCCGCATCGGCAAGACGACGTCCACCGTCCTCATCACGGGCGACTCCGGCACGGGCAAGGAGCTCGTCGCGCGCGCGATCCACGTGGCGTCGGCGCGCGCCACGCGGCCCTTCATCTCGATCAACTGCGGCGCGATGCCCGAAAACCTCCTCGAGTCCGAGCTGTTCGGCCACGAACGCGGCGCGTTCACGGGCGCCGTCAAGGAGAAGAAGGGCCTCTTCCACGAGGCCGAGGGCGGCACGCTCTTCCTCGACGAGATCGGCGAGACGTCTCTCACGATGCAGGTCAAGCTCCTCCGGGCGCTGCAGGAGCGCGTCGTCCGCCGCGTGGGCGGAAACACGGAAGAGCCGATCGACGTCCGCATCATCTGCGCGACGAACAAGGACCTCCAGAAGAAGGTCGCCGAGGGCACGTTCCGCGAGGACCTCTACTACCGCATCAACGTGATCCCCGTCCTCCTGCCGCCGCTGCGCGAGCGGCGCGACGACATCCCGCACCTCGTACGGCACTTCCTGAGGAAGGTCTCCGTCGAGCAGGGCATCGCCGAGAAACGCATCACGACGGAGGCGATGCGGCTCCTCGAGGCGTACGCCTGGCCCGGCAACGTCCGCGAGCTCGAGAACCTCATCGAACGCACGGTCGCACTCGAGCCCGGCGACGTCATCACGACGGCCTCGCTTCCCGACACGTTCCTCCACCCCGCGGGCCTCCCGCCCGCGTCCTCGATGGAGGGATTCGACCTGCCGGCCGACGGCCTCGACCTCGAGGCGTACCTCGAGTGGCTCGGCAAGCGGCTGATGCAGCAGGCGCTCGAGAGGACGGGCGGTATCCAGATCCGGGCCGCGGAGCTGCTCCGGATGTCCGAG
The DNA here is from genome assembly GCA_016716715.1 of Acidobacteriota bacterium. Lineage (NCBI taxonomy): Bacteria > Pseudomonadati > Acidobacteriota > Acidobacteriota bacterium. The sequence goes on from JADJVE010000010.1 coordinate 9,017, forward strand.
CGCTCGTTCCGGTACTACGCGAAGAAGTACGGGATCCGGCGCGAGGGCGAGGAGACGTCGGCGGCGCCGGAAGTCGTCGAGGAAATCGAGTCGTGAAGCGGCCGGCCCGTCTCGTCCTCGCGGGACTGCTTCTCGCGGCCATTGCCTGCGCGGCGGACCGCGGATCGACGGCGGCCGCGCCGCCCGCACCCTCGAAGGCCGCGGCGCCCGTCACGGGACCGCGCGTCGTGATGCCGAACGGCACGGTCGTCTCCGTCGAGCTCGCGCTCACGGACACGGAAAAGGCTCAGGGCCTCATGTTCCGCGAGTCGATGCCGAAGAACGCGGGGATGGTCTTCCCGTTCGAGGGACTCGAGATCCGGCCGTTCTGGATGAAGAACTGCCACTTCCCGCTGGACCTCGTCTATGCGACGAAGGACGGCACCGTCGTCGAGGTCATCAAGGCCCTCCCGCCGTGCCCGCCCGACCCCGCGCCGTGCCCGAACACCGCGCCAACGCAGAAGTCCGACACCGTCCTCGAGGTCAACGCGGGCGTCGCGGACGCGACCGGCGCCGTCCCCGGCGCGAAGCTGAAGTGGGTGGAGATCCCGGGACGCTGAACCCGCGCGGCGCGACATCGTGAAATGGAGGAGCTCGTCATCGACATCTTCGAGGAACTCGCGCGGCTCGTCGAACGAGACCAGGTCCTGCTGCTCACGCGGTGGCGGGCTCAGGTGCGACAACTCCCCTCGGCGCGGGGCCTGGACGCACCGACTCTCAACGACCACATCCCCGGCCTTCTGCTGGAACTGGTCGCCGCCCTCCGATCCGGCTCGGACAAGACGATCCCGCAGACGCTCCTCGAGGGAAGCCCCCCGACGCACGGCCTGCAGCGCGTCAAGGACGCATTCGACATCGAGGAGGTCGTCGCCGAGTACAACATCCTGCGCGACTGCATCCACGACCTGGCGGACCAGAACGGGCTGCCTCTGCAGGGGAAGCCGTTCCACGTCCTGAACCGCGTTCTCGACGAGGCGATCGGGCTGGCCGTGCGCGCGTTCGCAACCCAGAAGGCGTTCGAGGTGCAGCAGCGGCGGGAAGAGTACCTGGCGTTCGTGGCTCACGACCTGCGCAATCCCCTGAACGCAATCTCGCTGTCGGCGCGGGTCCTGGAATTGACGCTCGCCCCGGACGGCAGCGGCGGGCCGCGCGCGGCCCAGTTGTTCAGGACACTGAAGCGCAACGTGCAGGCGCTGGACGCCCTCGTGGGAAAGGTCATCGAGGAGAACACGAATCTTCGAGCCGAGGCAGGGATCAAGGTGGAGCGTCGCGAGTTCGATCTCTGGCCTCTCGTCGAGGCTCTCCTCCAGGACCTTCAACCCGTCGCGGAAGCATCCGGGACGCGGCTGACCAATGCCGTACCCGGCGACCTCGTCGTCTACGCCGACGCGAACCTCATCAGGCGCGTGTTCCAGAACCTGATCGCCAACGCGATCGCCTACACGCCGAAGGGTGAAGTCGTCGCGGACGCGCGGGACGCGACCGCCGACGGTGGCGTCGAGTGTTTCGTCCGCGACGACGGACAGGGAATCCCGGCGGACCGCATTCAAGCCGTTTTCGACAAGTACGAAACGGACCCCGGGAAGGACGGAGAAGGGCTCGGCCTCGCCATCGTGAAATCGTTCGTCGAGGCGCACGGCGGAACGGCGGCCGTCGAGAGCGAACCGGGGGCCGGCTCGACATTCCGGTTCACCCTTCCGCCGCGACCTCGTTAGCTCCTCTCTGGCGCTTACACTTCCTGATGTGCGGCTCCGGTTCGGTGCGGCGCTCCTGCCAGCCCTCTTCCTCGCTCTGACTTCGCACGTTCGCGCGGACCTGAACGACGGAAAGCCCTGTTTCACCTACATCAATCCGCCCGGCAACGGCCTGCGCTTCGTCTGCACGTCGACTTCGAGCCAGACGGTCGAGCATTCCGAGCCGGTCGCGGCCTCGAGAGGGTGGCGGACGCGGATCACCGCGCGACGCGAGGGCGAACCCGAAATCTACGACCGTACCCTCGAATCACTCTCGCAGCCCCTTGGCGATCTGTTCCTCCAGGTCGCGTTCGCGGACGCCAAGCGCTTCGTTGAGGGTACGGGATACGCCGCCGGCATCCCTGCTTTGCTGTCGTCTTCGACAGCGCTGATTCACGATCTGCCCCTGGCGCCGAGCACGACCACCAAGACCGTAGGCACGAGCTCGACGACGTCGGCGGCCGGCGCGCAGACCATCTGTGTCGGAAATCTTGGCGACGTCGCCCAACCGCCGCCACCTCTCCCCGTGGGCTCGTGCGTCCTGGGAGCAACGCCCGTCACGCTGCGTCCTCTCGACGCGTCCGTCCAGTCGCCCATTTCGGATCGCCTCGACGACACGAACACGCACACTCGGACCGACCACTATTCGGCACTCCTCCTCAACGATGAACTCACGCCGGCCCACTACGAGATCGTGGCCCGGCCCGCGCTCCCCTGCTCGAAATCTCCTGCCACGGGTCTCGGTCCGTACGTCTACTCCTGCTCGTCGACCTCCCACCACGACACGCCCCACGACTCCATTGCGACCTTCGAGGGAGACGCGTGGTCGACACAAGTCCTGGCGCGGCTCGAAGGCGGCGCGATCCTGTACGACGTGACGGTCAACTCGACAGTTGCGCCTGATGTCGACGAGGCCGTCCGGCAGGCATTTCTCCAGGCCCGGAGGGCCATTGAGGGCGTAGCCCCGCCGGGTGCGGCCGTTGTCGGCCCCACGCTGGCCTCTTCGACGCGAGAGCACGTACGGAACGCCCTGCTGCCGGGGGCCGTCCGCCTTACAACCTCTGTCTCCTCCTTCGGAGCAACCGGTTTCTCGTTCCCGAGCGCCTACTGCGTCGGCGATCTAGGCGACCTCCCGCGGCCACCCACCGCCCTTGTGCCCCTGCCGTGCCCTTCTGGAGCGTGGCCATTGGCGCTGTCGGTCTATGGCGGTTTCGCGTGGCACTTCACGGGCGCCGATGGCCTCTCGTTGACACACACCCATACGCAGCGCGACATCTACGCGGGCCTCACCGCGACGGGCACGCTCACGAGCTCGCGCTACGAGTACGTCGCCGAGACTCCGACGACGACGCTGACAATCCCGATCGTCCTCTCACCTTCCGGCGGGTCCGCCTTTACGTCCGAGCTGACGCTCGCGAACTTCGCGGCTTCGGACGCAGGCCTCGTTCGCATACACGCCCGCCTTCGGGGGACAGCCGGGCACCGTGACCGACACGCTGCCCGCCGCGACACAGCGCGTGATCCCCGACGCCGTCGCGTACCTGAAGAGCCTCGGCCTGACGGACCCAGGCGCCGGAGGAGTTCTTAGAATGACGTTCGAGGGGGCGGTCGCTCCCAATGTTTATGCCTCGGTGCGCACCACCGCCGCCGCACCAGAGGGGCGAGTGGGTCTTGCGTATCCCGCTCTTCCACCTTCTAAGCTCTTCTCTTCGTCTGTCTTCCTTTCGGGTCTGCGCCAGAACTCCCTCGACCGCTCCAACGTCGCAGTCCTCAACGCCGGCGGCACAGGCGACGGCGACGTCACGCTGCGGCTGACGGTCACGTCCGGCGATCCGGCTAATCCCCAGTCGAAGGCGCTCCCCGACGTCACGCTCTCCCCGGGCGCCTTCTCTCAGATCTCGTCGATCCTCGTCTCGAACGGCCTCGCCCTCTCCAACGGCTACGTCCGAGTCGAGCGCGTCTCCGGGACGGCTCCCTTCTACGCCTACGCCGTCGTCAACGATCAAGCCACGGCCGACGGCTCCTTCATCCAGCCAATCGCCGCGAGTCCGGCTTCGCAGATTGCCTCGACGACGCTCCCCGTCGTCGTCGAGACGTCCACCTACTCGACCGAGCTCGTCCTGACGAACTTCTCGGCGGCGACCCGGACGCTCAACTTCATCTGGGTCGCGCCGACCCTCACCGGAGGCAAGGCGGTCTTCCCGATCACGCTTCTCCCCGGCGAGCAGCAGATCCTGCCCGGTTTCGTCCAGCTTCTGCGCGATCGCGGCGCCGTGACGGATCCACGCGGTCCCTCATTCGCTGGAGCTCTTTTCGTCTCCGACTCCACGGGCGACCTGCGCGGTGTCGCGATCTCGGCCCGCATCCTGTCGGCTCTCGGGGGCGGGCGGGTGGGCGTGGCGCTGCCGTCGTATCCGAGCGGCTCGGAGTCGACGACTCCCGTCTGGCTCTGCGGCCTGCAGCAGAACGAGACCACCCGCTCGAACCTCGCCCTCGTCAACGTGGGCTCCGTCGATTCGTCGCCCAATGACTTCCGCATCGACCTCTACGACGGGGCGAACGGAGCCAAGGTCGCCTCGCCCGTCGCTTCCGTCCCAGCGAAGGGTTTCGTCCAGATCGACCGCATCCTCGCGACGTACGCGCCCGGCGTCACGCAGGGCTGCGCGCTCGTGTCGCGCACCTCCGGCAACAACCCCTTCCTCACCTACGCCGTCCTCAACGACGGAGCCTCCCCCGGGCAAAGATCCGGCGACGGGGCGTACGTAGCGTCCGTCCCGGCACAATGAAACGGCTCTCTCTAGCAACCGCTGTCCTCCTTGCCGCGACGGCTGCCGCCCGCGCGGATCTGAACGACGGCAAGCCCTGCTTCACGTACATCAACCCGCCCGGCAACGGCCTGCGGTACGTCTGCGTGTCGACCTCGAGCCAGACGGTCGAGCACCCGGAGCCCGTGACTCTCACGGGGAAGGCCTGGAGGACGCGCATCACGGCCCGGCGCGAGGGCGAGGCGCTGATCTACGACCGCACCTTCGATTCCTTCACGGCTCCCGCGAGCGACCCCGTCGTCCAGGCGGCGTTCGCGGACGCGGGCCCTTTCGTCGCGGGATCGCCGTGGACGCTGGATGAGCCCGCCGTGCTGGACTCCGCAACCACGGCCGTCCAGGCGACCCCGATTGCGATCCCTTCCACGAAGACCATCCAGGTGACTCCGGTTTCTTTCTCGTCGTCCTCGGCGCCACAGGTCGTCTGCGTCGGGGATCTCGGCGAGGCCGCCCAGTTTCCAGGCCTTCCGGGCCCGCCCTGCCCCGCCGGTGCGACGCCCGTCACCCTCCGGGTCCTCGATGAGTCCGTCGCGACGCGTCTCGTCGATCGGCTCGACGACACGCACACGCACATCCAGACGGACGTGTATTCCAGCCTCTTGGTCACCGGGGAGCTGACGAGCACCCATTACGAGATCCTTGCCCGACAGAAGCAGCCGTGCGCGATAGTGGAAATAAACGCGCTCGGGATTTGGGTAACCGGGATCAGGTGCACGTCGACTTCTCGACAATCTGTGCCGCACATGACCACGGCGTCAATTTCCGCGAACTCCTGGTCCACGCGGATCACAGGGCACCTCCGCGGAGGGCCCGATCTCTTCGATGTCACGATCAACGCGACAGCGGCCCCCGAGAGCGACGCGGAGGTGCGACAGGCTCTCGCGAACGCGCGTCAGGCGACCGCCGAGGCCGCCGGTCCTGGAGCGGCCGTGAACGGCCCCATCCTGCTTTCGTCTTCCGTTGCTCCGGTGAAGGACCTATCCCTTGCCGGGGGTGCGACCCTCACACAGACCGTGCAGACCTTGTCGCTCCCGCCTCTCACGGATGTCTGCGGGGGCGACCTCGGGGAGCTCCCCGGCCCGCCCTCCGGCCTGCCTGGGCCTCCCTGCGGGCCGGGAATCCTGGCGGTCCGCACACGGGACACGATTCCGTGGATCCCCAGAAACATCGACACGAACACGCACACGCAGCGAGACGTCTACGCGAGCCTCTTTGTCACCGGCACCCTGACGACGACGCACTACGAGTACGTCGGAGAGTCGTCATCCGCGCTGACGCTGACAATCCCGATCGTCCTCTCACCTTCCGGCGGGTCCGCCTTTACGTCCGAGCTGACGCTCGCGAACTTCGCGGCTTCGGACACTCAGGCCTCCTTCGCATACACGCCCGCCTTCGGAGGAACGCCCGGCACCGTGACCGACACGCTGCACGCGTCGACGCAGAGAATCGTCCCCGACGCCATCGCGTACCTGAAGAGCCTCGGGCTGACGGATCCCGGCGCCGGGGGAGTTCTTAGAATGACGTTCGAGGGGGCGGTCGCCCCCAGTGTTTACGCCTCGGTGCGCACCACCGCCGCGGTTCCTGAAGGACGAGTGGGCCTGGCCTATCCGGCTCTTCCACCTTCGAAGCTCTTCTCTTCTCCGGTCGTCCTCCCCGGGCTGCGCCAGAACGCCCTCGACCGCTCCAACGTTGCGGTCCTCAACGCCGGCGCTCCTGCCGACGGCGACGTCACGCTGCGCCTGACCGTCTCCTCCGGTGATCCCGCAAATCCGCAGTCAAGAGCTCTCCCAGACGTGACGCTTCCGCCAGGCGGCTTCTCGCAGATCTCCTCGATCCTCGTCTCGAACGGCCTCGCCCTCTCCAACGGCTACGTCCGAGTCGAGCGCATCTCCGGGACGGCTCCCTTCTACGCCTACGCCGTCGTCAACGATCAAGCCACGGCCGACGGCTCCTTCATCCAGCCAATCGCCGCGAGTCCGGCTTCGCAGATTGCCTCGACGACGCTCCCCGTCGTCGTCGAGACGCCCGCCTACTCAACCGAGCTCGTCCTGACGAACTTCTCCGCGACGGCCCGGACACTCAACTTCACCTGGGTCGCGCCGGCTCTCTCCGGAGGCAGGGCGACTCTCTCCGTGAATCTCCTCCCCAACGAGCAGCAGATCCTGCCCGGTTTCGTCCAGCTCTTAAGGGACCGAGGAGCCGTCACCGACACCCGCGGTCCCTCATTCGCCGGAGCTCTTTTCGTCTCCGACTCCACGGGCGACCTGCGCGGCATCGCGATCTCCGCCCGCATCCTGTCGGCTCTCGGAGGAGGGCGCGTGGGCGTGGCGCTGCCGTCGTATCCGAGCGGCTCGGAGTCGACGACCCCCGTCTGGCTCTGCGGCCTCCAGCAGAACGCGACGACGCGCTCTAACCTCGCCCTCGTCAACATGGGCTCCGTCGACGCCTCGCCTTCCACCTTCCGGATCGACCTTTACGACGGAACGAACGGCGCCAAGGTCGCCTCGCCCGTCGCTTCCGTCCCAGCGAAGGGTTTCGTCCAGATCGACCGCATCCTCGCCAGCTACGCTCCCGGCGTGACCCAGGGCTGCGCGCTCGTGACAAGGACGTCCGGATCGAGCCCCTTCCTCGCCTACGCCGTCCTCAACGACGGCACGGCGCCCGGTCAGCGCTCCGGCGACGGAGCGTATGTGGCGTCCGTCCCGGCATCTCCTTGAATCACCTACGATATTTGAATCGATCAGAGCTTACACTTAGGTATTGGTCGTCCATGGCTGGAAGGAGCGGGGGTCTGGGGGGTCTGGGCCCCGGTCCCCTTTCGCCGGTCCTCGATGCCGGGCAGGCGTGTCTCTCCCGCGCCTAGAGCTCGCCGATTGCTGCGGGCGAGCTCTGACGCGACGCCGATCTCGAGGGCCTCCCGGGCGTCGTCTTCCTTTCGAAGAAAAAGACCTGAATCCCGAGTCCTCAGCGCGCGGCAGCGCCGGTGGCCGCGGGCGCGGACGTCGCCGCGGCGCGAGCGGCGGGGGCGGGCACGAACCGGAAGAGGCCGCGGCCCATCGTCGCGAGGTAGAGGCCCTCGGCCGTCCGCGGGTCGCCCGCCCAGCCGGCGACCTTGAGGCCGGTCTCCGGCATCGCGAGCGCGAGGCCGCCATTCGTCGCATCGTCCGGCCGGTAGACGAGGATCGAATTCTCCGAATCCACGAAGACACCGATCGGCTCCGGCGCGAAACGCGGCGCGATGCGCGGGCGGCCGAACCCGCCCGAGAGCTTCGTGCCTCCGCCCGGGAGCGGGCGCCGCACCCAGTCGCGGCCGTCCCACCAGAGCGTGACGCCCTCGGCGTCGGCCGACCACGTCTTGAGGCCCCCGTCGTCGAGACGCGCGCGTCGCACGTCCTCGACGCGCGACTTGAGCGTCCCAAGGCGCGCCCACGTCTTGCCTGCGTCGCGAGACTCGAAGACGCCGCCGTCCGTTGCCGCGAGAGTCCGTCCCGCGCCGTCGTGCGCGAACGCGCGCGTCCCGAACGCGAGCGTCTTTCTGAAGGGCGCATCCGCGGCGTCCTGCCGGTAGACGCCGTCGGGCGTCCCCGCGAGGAGGCCGGGGCCGGCCGGCGCGAGCGCGAGCACCGTCGACGGCGGCGTCACGGCCAGCCGCACGGTCTCGCCCGACACGGCGTCCAGCTCCCACAGCCCGCCGCTCCGCCCGTCGGCCGCGCGGGCCACGACGACGCGGCCGGAGGCGCGCAGCGCGACGGCCGAGACGCGCGCCTCGGCGAGCCCGCGGTTCGACTCGGTCAGCGTGACGCCGCCGTCCTCGCTGCGCAGGATCCCCTCGGCCTCCGTGGCGACGAGGAGGCGGGACGGCTCCTTCGGGTCGAAGACGAGCGCGTTCACGACGACGTCCTGCGAGAGCCGCCGGAAGGACTTGCCGCGTTCGCGGCTCTCGAAGATCCCGCCGGTCGTCCCGGCGAGGATGCGCGAGGGATCGCGCGGATCCATGCGCACGACGTGCGCGCGCCGGTCGAGGAGGCCGTCCTTGTAGCGCGTCCAGTTCGTCCCTCCGTCCGTCGTCCGATAGACCCAGCCGCACGTCGCGGCCCAGAACTCGTCCGGCGACTCGGCGGAAAAGTCCATCGCAAAGACTTCGGTGTCCTCGACCATGCCCGTCGCGATCCGCGCCCACGTGCGCCCGCCGTCCGTCGACCGGAACGGGTGGCGGAAGCTCCCGCAGTAGAGAACGCCCTGCCGCGACGGGTGAAACGCGAGGAACGAAATGCCGCTGCCCGGGTCGAGCGCGGGCGCCGAGGCGCGCCACGTGAGACCGTCGTCCTCGGAGATCTCGATGCCGTAGTCGCCGCCGACGGCCACGACGCGCCGGCCGCCGGGCGCCGCGACCGCCACGACGCGCGCCGCCGCGCGGTCCTCCCAGCGCCGGACGACCTCGAAACGCTTCCCGCCGTCCGTGGAGTGCGCCAGCAGCCCGCCCTTCACGACGCCCGTCAGGCCCGCCCACACCGTGCCGGGTCGCAGGGGATCGGGCGCGAGCGACGTGACGGCGTATCCGGGGAAGGCGAGGCCCTCGGGCGGGCTCTGCCACGAGGCCCCCCAGTCCGACGAACGGTAGATCCCGCCCTGCGCCGTGCCCGCCCAGTAGAGCCCGGCGATCGCGGGGTCCGCGACGAGCGACTTCACCTCGGCGCCCGGCAGCGGATAGCGGTACCAGAGGCCGCCGGCTCCGCGCGGCGCGTCCGCCGCGAACGCGGCGGACGCCAGCGACGCGGCTGCGAGCACGAGAACGCCGGAGAAGACGCGGGACCGCATGAGAGAGTTTAGCGGGGAACGAGAAGAGAATCTCTCGCGCGAACGGCGGCGCGACTATTTCTTGTCGCCGTTTTTCTTCTTAGAAGGCGCGGGCGAGGAAGGCGCTGCGGGCGACGACGGGGCCGCGTCCGAGCCTCCGTCCTTCTTACCCTTCGAAGAATCTTCTATCTTCTTCTCTACGCCTCCCGCCGCCTCGCCGCCGCCCGAAGCGCTCGAAGCCTTCCCCTCTTCACCTTTCGAAGAACTCTTCTCTTTGTCTTTCTTTTCTTCGGACTTTTCTCCGGCTCGATCCCCGGCCGAGCCCGACTTCCCGTAGTCCGTCAGGTAGAAGCCCGACCCCTTGAACTGGAACGCGGGAGAGGACAGCAGCTTCGTGAGCGCGCCGCCGCATTCGGGGCACACGACGAGCGGCGGGTCCGAGAAGCTCCGGATCACCTCGATCCTCTCGCCGCACTTCGCGCACTCGTATTCGTAAAGGGGCATCGTCGGTCGTCCTTTCGTCCACGCCGGAGCAGGCGTTCAGCCGTCGCCGTCGCCGTCGGCGGTCGGGACTCCGCCCGGTGTCTTCCACTGGATGCGGCGGATGCCGCTCGCCGGGATGTCGCGCCGCGTGATGAGGCGCAGCACCCAGAACGCATAGAGCAGCTTCGCGTTCGCGCCGAGGTCCCCGGGGCCCGCCGTGATGAGGTCGCGCAGCGTGCGCCGGCCGTCCACCTGCGACAGGAGCGTGACCTCGGCGCCCGTGAAGGAAACGTCGCGCGCCTCCGGCGGGGCCTCCGCTCGCTCGAAGATCGTCCACGAGGGGCCGAGCCGCGAGACGCAGCGGCGCGGGTCGGGCATCCGGCGGATGCCGTCGACGATCGCCTGGGACGTCGGCACATCGAGCCGGATGAGCTCGTCGGTCTTGTAACGGCCGACCTCGAACGTGACCGACCCCTGCTCCCACGAGAACGCCGCGTAGAGGAGCGCCTTCACCTGCTCGGTGACGATCTGGCGGAGCTGCGCGTCGGAGAGGATGCCCATCTCGACCAGGAGCTCGCCGTGGCGCCGGCCATGCCCCTCGGCGAGGTCGAGCTTGCCGACGGAGGCCTTGAGCTCTCCCGACGAGATGAGCGCGCTCCGGCGCAGGTACTCGCCGAGCGACTCGGATCGATCCGTCGACGTCGCGAAGATGATGTTTCCACCGAGGAGGTACACCTGCTTCGTGACGCTGCCCGACTCGACCGTGAGCACGCCCGGGACTCGATAGAAGTGGATCGTGCGGAGGATCTCGGGCAGCGGCTCCTGCGCAAGATCACCCGTGTACTGGAACCGGTCTTCCACGGCGGACGGATTCTACTCACGACGCCGCTTCCGCGCCTTGCTAGCATGCCCGCGGTGATCTCGTTCCACGACGCCCTCGCCCGCGTGCTCGAGGCGGTGGCGCCGCTTCCGGCCTGCGAGGTCGCGCTCCAGGACGCCGTCTCGCGGGTTCTCGCCGAGGACGTCCGGGCCGACCTGCCGGTCCCGGGCTTCGACACGACGGCGATGGACGGATGGGCCGTGCGGGCCGCGGAAGCGAGCCGTGCTCCCGTTCTCCTCGCGGCGGCCGGCGCCTCCGGAGCCGGCGCCGTGCCGGGAACGCTCCCGCCCGGGTCGGCGTGGAAGGTCATGACCGGTGCGCCGATGCCGCCCGGGAGCGACTCGATCGTCCCCGTCGAAGATGCTCAGCTCGTCGAGGGAGGCGCCGTCCGGCTGGACGCCGCGCCGAGACCGGGCGCCCACGTGCGCCGGCGCGGAGAGGTGTACGAAGCGGGCGCCCTGGTTCTCCCCGCGGGGCGCCGCCTCACGCCCGCCGACCTCGTCCTCGCGGCGGCGGCGGGGCGCGAGACGCTCCGGGTCGCCCGCGCGCCGCGCGCCGGCCTCCTCGTGACGGGCGACGAGCTCGTGCCGCCGGGGACGCGTCCCGGGCCCGGGCAGCTGCGCAACACGAACGGACCGCTCCTCCTCGCGGCCCTCCGCCGCGCCGGGGCCGAGGCGGTCTCGCTCGGCGTCGCGCCCGACGACGAGGCGGCGCTCGCGCGTGCGCTGACGGCGGCGCTCGACTCCGACCTGGACGTGCTGTTGACCACGGGCGGCGTCTCGGCAGGCGACTACGACTTCGTCGGCAAGGCCCTCGCGGCCGCCGGGGCGCACGTGCGCTTCCACAAGGTCGCAATCCGGCCCGCCAAACCCGTCCTCTTCGCCACTCTGGGGCCGACGCTCGTCTTCGGCCTGCCGGGCAACCCGGTGTCCGCGGCCGTCGCGTTCGACTTCTTCGTGCGCCCCGCGCTGCGCAGGGCGGCCGGCCTGCTGCCTCCGCTTCCTCCGGCCGTCCCCGCGCGGCTCACGGGCCGCGTCAGGAACAAGGGCGCGCGCCTCGCGTTCCACCCGGCGCGCCTCGCGTGGGACGAGGGCCGGCTGACCGCCGAGCCTCTCGCGACCCGCGGCTCCCACGACATCCTCACGCACGCGCAGGCGGACGGGTTCCTCGAGCTCGCGCCCGCGTCGTCGTGGGAGGAGGGCGACGCCGTTCCCGTCCACCGCGGGACGGCCGAGAGCACCTTCTAGCGGCGCTTCGCCTTCGCGGAGCTTTTCTTCGCCGGCCGCTTCTTCGCCACGGACTTCCCCCTCGCGGCTCGCCCCGCCTTCGGGAAGAGGCCCGTGCGGATCGTCTCGACCTGCACGAGGTGAATGCGGTCGTGCCCGGCGTACATCGTCACGAGGCGGCCGAGCGACTCCTCGCCGCGCTCGGCGTGAATGCCCACGCGGTCCCACGCGGCGTCGCCGACCCGCTCGAGGAGGCCGATGTTCACGGCGCGCGCCATCGCGAAGTCGTCGAGGAGGTCGGCAGCCGTCGCCCGATTGACGCCGAGGTTCGCGACGAACGCGTCCTGGTCGAAACCGGGCAGCGGGGGGCGGTCCATGGCGGCGATGAAGCGGTAGCGACTTCCGAGAATGACCTCGTTGTCGGCGAGGTGCGCGACGATCTCCCGGATGCTCCACTTGCCCGGCGCGGGCTTCGTCGCGAGCTGCTTCTCCGAGAGGCCCCGGACGAGGCGCCTCAGGAGATCGGGGGCTTCGGCCATCGCCGCGACGGGATCGTCGCCGCCGAGGGCCTCGAGATAGCGGTCGGGAACGACGGGTCCGGGAGATCCGGCGGCCATGAGCTCCTCCTTCGCGTCAGCGGATGGCGGAGGCCATGTCGCTCGCAGAAACCGGTTCCGGACTGCGCAGGCGAACCTTGCCGCCGGTGCGCCACGCGATCCAGTACGGCGCCTTCTCGATGCCCGAGTCGTGGCCCCAGTCGCCGCCCGGATCGAAGACGACGGGCCGCCGGATGCCGCGGGCGCGCTTGACGGCGTCCGCGATCGGCTCCCCGCCGAAGACGATGAAACACTCGATCCCGTCCTCGGCAAGCTGGGTCGACAGCGCGATCGCGCCCTGAAGCGCTTCCTGGGACTTCTTGCCGACCGCCGGGGTGAGGTAGATCGCCGCGCAGCCCGGTGGCTGGCAGTTCCTCATCACGACGCTCTCCATGTTCGCCTCGAAGCCCGTGTACTTCTGGAGGCTCTGCTCTCCAACGGTGGACGGCGCCTTGAAGTAGAGCCACGCGCCGACGGCAACGGCGAGGATCGTCAGAAGGATCGCCGTGCCCGACGGGCCCATCGACGTGTGCTTGTCCTCGCCGAAGCGGAAGCGTGACGTCGTGTTCGTCCCCGGACCGGCGAGGGGAGGCGAACCGCCCGCCGGCGTCGCGCCGGACGGAGTGCGGGAGCCCGGCTGCCGCGGATTCGAGGGGGTGGAAACCGTACCCATGAACACCCGAATTCTACGCAAATCCGGGCCGGGACGGAATCCTCGGACAAAGTCGCAGGCCAGGCCCGATCCCGGACCGTCAGACCGAGGGGCCTTTCTTGACCGTCACGACGCCCGACGTCGACCGGATCACGAGCTTGGCCCCGCCTCCGTTCAGGCGTCCCTCGCCCAGAAGGTGGCCGGACCGCCGCGCGACCGAGATCTCCGGAAACTGCGAGGCGATGGAGTCGGGATCCACCTCGCCCCCCGTCACATGGATCTCCACGTCGGCCCTGACGTTCGCGGGCAGCGTCACGGTCACGTCCCCGCCGCTCGTCGAGAGCTCGCCTGCGGCGCCGCCCGTGCTCGTGATCTCGCACGTGATCGAGCCGCCGGACGTGCGCGCCGTGACGGGCCCGCGCACCTTCCTCAGGACGACGTCGCCGCCGCCCGTGCGCGCGGTCACGGCGCCTCCCGCGGAGCGGACGACGACATCGCCGCCGCTCGTCTCGAGCCGCGCGTCGCCGCTCACCGAGCCCGCCCGGATGTCGCCGCCGAACGTCGTGGCCTTGAGGTCGCCCGTCACGGATTCGACACGGATGTCGCCGCCGGCCGTCGACACCTCGGCGCCCTTGCCCGCCCCCCGGAGGCGGATCTGGCCGGAGCGGCTCGTGATCGTGACGCGGCCGGAGACCTTGCCCACCGTGACGTCGCCCGAGGCGATCGGCGGCGCGTAGTCGCCCGCGACGTCGCCCACGGTAATCGAGCGCCCCCACGGGTCGGGCGGGATCGGAGCAAGCGGAGCGACCGGAGCGACTCCCGCGACCGGCGGCAGCGGCGGCGGCTCCGGAGCCGCCATCGAGCGCTCGCGCACGACGATGCGCGGCATGCTCGGCATCGGCGGGACCGTGACCACGTGCGTCGCGCGGGGCGAGGTGAGGCGCTTCGCCTGGGCTTCGGTGGTGCCTTCCGCAAGGACGAGGATCCTCCCGTTCAGGTTCGAGACGCGCACCGTGGCGCCGCCGTCCCCGACCGTGCCCTCGTAGGCGCGGTTCAGGTTCACCGTGATGCTGCGCGAGATCTCGCGGCCGAGGTCGGCCATCTCGCGGTTGAGCTCGGCCATCGTCTCGTTCAGCTCCGAGAGGTCGATCACGACGTCCTCGCCGCCGTCCTTGCTCTTCCGGGACTTCTCTCCTTCCTTCTCTTTCCTGCGGATCTCGTCGCGGAGCTTCCTCTGTTCGGCGCGGATGCGCTCGCGCTCGGCCGTTGTCTCGTCGCGTTCGCGCACGGCTTCGGGCGCCGGCGTCGGGAGGGAGAAGGTCGAGAGGATCTCGCCGCTCATCGTGTGGCCCTCGAGCCGGAACCCGGCCTTCGCGGGCAGCGTGAGCGCGATTCCGCCGTTCACCGTCCGCACGTCCAGGTTCGCGCCCTTCGGAAGCTCCGTGAATCTCGCGACGATCGTGCCGTTCACGGTGTTGAGCTTCGCGTCGCGGCGGCCGCCCGCGAGCGTGATCATCCCGTTCACCGTCGTGAGCTCGACCGGCGCCGAGACGCCCGTCACGTTCACGCCGCCGTTCACCGCCGAGACCTGCACCGACATGGAGGCCGGCACGGTGACGCGGTACTTCGTCTCGCTCCTCCACTGGTCGTCGCCGCGGCTCTGCACGTTCCAGCCCCGGCCCGAGCGCCGGATCGTGACGCCAGGCTCCTCCGTGTAGAGCGAGAGGTTCCCGTTCTCGTTCTCGAAGCGGACCTTGACGTCGCCGAGATTCTTTTTCGCGTCGCCGTCCGTCGCGCCCCAGGCCGCGACCTCGACGTCGGCCCGGAAGGCCGTCCCGGCCACGATCTCGACCCGGCCGTTGACCGTCTCCACGGCGAGGGATTTCAGGTCGCCCGAGGCATTGAACGTCTCCGTGCGGCTCGCCTTTGCGTTTCCTCCCCTGGCCTCGGCCTTCAGTCCGGCCGCGAGCGAGAGGAGAACGAGGGCGGCGATCGCGAGCGCCCAGACGAGGGCGCGACCCTCGCGGCGCGGGTGTTCACGGGTGGATGCGAAGTTCGTGCTCATGTGAAAGAGACGCTCCAATACCGAAAAGGTGTCTTCAGATCTCGATCTTCGAGAGCGCGAGCGCGGCCTGGCTGCGGACGTAGCCGTTCTCGCGGTCGTCCGCCGCCTTCTGCCTCAGGCTCTCGATGGAGGACGCGTCCTTGAGGACGGCGGCGGCCCTCGCGAGCCCCTCGACGGCGAGGATGCGGACGGCGGGGTTCACGTCGTTCTTGAGCGCGGCGGCGAGAGCGTCGCGCGTCTCGGGCGTCGGCGGCATTTGCGCGAGCGCCTCGGCGGCCTTCTTGCGGACTCCCGGGTTCTTGTCGGTCTCGAGCGTGCGCCGGAGGAGCGTCACGATCTCGGGCGACACGGGCGCGCCCCCGCGCGCCCCTTCCGACATGAGATCGAGCGCCTTGCCCTTTGCGCCCTCGGATCCGGCGGCGCCGGACACGAGCGACACGAGGAGGTTCGCGACGGCCTGATCCTCGGGCTTGCCGACGACCGTGTAGCGGGTCGTCACGTCGAAGGAGACGGCGACGCGGCCCGCCGCGTCGGCGGGCACGTAGGCGACGTTCGCGAGGCGCGGCTTGCCCGAGAGGTCCAGCGCCGCCCGGGACGCGTCCAGCGTCCGGTTGGCCACGAGCGAGACGTTCTCGCCGCCCCGGTACGGGGCGGGCGTGGGCTGGAAGGCGGTCGAGCCCGGAAGGGCGCCGCCGCCCGAGGCGCGCGCGAGGAAAAACCCCGCGACGCCCGCCATGAGAACGGCCGCGACCTTCAGGAGCGGAGAGTCGGCGCCGCGCGGCGCGAAGGGGCGCACGTTCGTCCGCCGCCGCGTCTCGGCGGCCAGCGTCGCCGTCGTCCGCGCCTCGAAGGAGGGGCTCACGGCGAGGTCGGATGCGTCGTCGTCCCCGAGGCGGGCCCACACGGACTCCATGTCGGCGGCGATCGCCGCGCACGCGGCGCAGCCGGCGACGTGCGCCGCAAGCGCGGCGGCGCCGTCCCCGGCGCTCTCGCCCGCCAGGCGGGCGAGGACGAACTCACGGACCTTCAGTGACTCGCGGCATTCCATGGGGTCTCTCCTTCGGAGAACAGGGTCTTCAGCGTCTCCATCGCCCGGAAAATCCGGGTCTTGACGGCCCCCTCGCTGATCGAGAGCGAGCGGGCGATCTCGGCGTACGGGAGCCCGTGGTAGCGGGCCAGGACGAGGACCTCGCGCTGTTCGTCGGACAGGCGCGCGAGCGCGCGGCGCACGGCGGCGCGCCTCTGCCTCTCGACGAGGCGCAGGTCCACGGGAATCTCGGGCTGCGCCGCCTCGGCGACCGCGTCGAGCGGCACCGTCGGCCGGCGGGTGCTCCGGCGCAGGCGGTCGCGGCAGGCGTTCGCGGCGATCGCGAAGAGCCACGAGGCGACGGACGCCCGGCCGTCGTACTGGTTCGCCCGCGCGATCACCTTCAGGAAGACGTCCTGCGTGACCTCTTCGGCGTCGGCCGCGTTTCCGAGCATGCGGCCGGTGAACTTCAGGACGGGGCCGGACCAGCGCTGGAAGAGGCGGGTCGCCCCGGCCTCGTCCCCGCGCCGAACCTGCTCCAGCGCCTCGAGATCCGCTTCCTGATCGGGGCTGATCCCGTCCGGCTCCACGCACCCCTCCCGCTCCCTGGCGACAGCGTCCACGCGAGTATGACGGGGGACCGGACGAAAGGTTACGGGGCCGAAGGGCCGAAGCTCAGCCCCTGCGGAGGGCGAGGCTGCCCTTGTCCGTCTTCAGGCTCACGCGCGGCCCGCCGCCGTTCACAGTGCCGGAGGCGTAGAGCCCCCGCCGCCGTCCGCGGGAATCCGCCGGCGTCTCGAAATCCGAGCGGAATCCGCCGCGGCGGCCGGTCTCGGCCGAGAGCTCGAAGGCCGCCGCGCCCGGGAGGTGCAGCACGATGGAGCCCTTGTACGTTTCGGCGTGGACCTCGCCCAGGAGGCGGACAATCCCGGCGTTCACGTCACCCTTATACGTCTCGACTCTGAGCCCGCCGGAGAGCCCGATCACGTCGAGGTGGCCCTTGTACGTGTTCACGTCGAGGTCGGCGGTCAGGTCCTTCACGATGAGGTCGGACTTGTAGTCCTTGATCCGGAGCGCGGCGCCCTTCGGCATGTGAATCGTGTAGCGCACGAACGGGCGGGACGTGCATGAGCCGAACCAGCTCGAGACCTCCTCGAGCGCGTCGTAGTCCGATTTGATCGAGACCGCGCCGCCGCGCTTCTCGATCACGACCTTCGTCTGGTCGACCCACTTCGCGAGGTCTTTCGCCGAGCCGCAGCTGTCGTCGGCTTCGATCCGGGCCTCGACGGCGACCTCGGCGCGATCCCACGTCATCACCTTGACGCTGCCCTTGTAGGTGTCGACCCGGACGGTCTCCCCGGCCGCGAGCGGCAGGGTCGTCGAGACGTCCCGGGACGGGAGGGAGGCGGCGGCGGGCAAAGCGAAGGCGGCCAGAACGCAGAGGGCGAGGGGGGCGGCCGGATGCTGGCGCATGAGTTCCTCTGAAGGAAGAAGACGCAGCCCGCGGCAAAAGGTTCTGGATCCCGGGCGGGGCGGAAGTCCAAAAGGAGGGACCGTTCGTAGAATCCCCCGATGCACGGACCCGCCGCCTGGATCGCCTTCAACGTCTTCGTCCTCGTCCTTCTGGCGCTGGACCTGGGTGTCTTTCACCGCAAGGCTCACGCCGTCTCGGTCAAGGAGGCCGCCGGCTGGAGCGTCGTCTGGATCGCTCTCGGCCTCGCGTTCGGGGGCGGAATCTGGTGGCTCGAGGGAAAGGACCCCGCTCTCCAGTACCTCGCGGGCTACCTGATCGAGAAGTCCCTCAGCGTCGACAACATCTTCGTGATCGCGCTGATCTTTTCCTACTTCGCCGTGCCGGCCCTGTATCAGCACCGCGTCCTCTTCTGGGGAATCCTCGGCGCGCTCGTCATGCGAGGCGCGCTCATCGGAGCCGGGTCGTTCCTCCTCGCGAGGTTCCACTTCCTCGTGTGGGTCTTCGGCGCGTTCCTCGTCGTGACGGGAATCAAGATGGCCTTCCACGACAACGCCGAGCTCCACCCCGAGAAGAACCCTCTCGTGAGGCTCGCGCGCCGGCTCTTCCCGGTCACGAACGACTACGACGGACAGAAGTTCTTCACCCGTCGCGACGGCCGGCTCTTCGCAACGCCGCTCTTCCTCGTCCTGCTCGTCGTCGAGAGCATGGATCTCGTCTTCGCGGTGGACTCGGTGCCCGCGATCTTCGCGGTGACGTCGGACCCGTTCCTCGTCTACACCTCGAACGTCTTCGCGATCCTCGGCCTGCGCTCGCTCTACTTCCTGCTCGCGGGCGTCATGGACCGCTTTGTCTACCTGAAGCTCGGCCTCTCCGCGATCCTCGTCTTCGTGGGCCTGAAGATGGCTCTCGCCGAGTTCTTCAAGGTACCCGTCGGGATCTCCCTCGGCGTGATCGGCCTCGTGCTCGGCGTCAGCGTCGCCGCGTCGCTCGTCGCGACGCGGCGGAGCGCCCGAAAGGAAGCGTCCTCGTGACGTCTGGCACCCGCATCGCGACGATCGCCGGCATCGAGATCAAGCTCCACGTCACGTTCGGCCTCGTCTTCGTGATCGGCGCTGTCCAGTGGGGGATTCCCCACGGCGCCGCCGGCGCCGCTTTCGGCGCGGCCCTCATGGGCGCGCTCTTCGTCTGCGTCGTCCTCCACGAGCTCGGGCACAGCCTCGTCGCAAGAGCGTTCGGTCTTCCCGTCAGGGAAATCGTCCTTCTCCCGATCGGCGGCGTCGCGCGAATGGAAAAAAATCCGGAGAAGCCCGTTCACGAGCTCCTGATCTCGGTCGCGGGCCCGCTCGTGAACGTCGCGATCGCGGGCGTGCTCCTCGGGGTCGCGGGCGCGGCGCTCGGGCCGCTCGACGCGGCCGGCCTTGCGGCTCGGCTGAAGGGAGCGCCGTCCGCCGAGACGGCTCTCCTCTGGCTTCTCTCGGTGAACGTGATGCTGTTCGTCTTCAACATGATCCCGGCGTTCCCGATGGATGGCGGCCGCGTGTTGCGCGCGCTCCTCTGGATGGCGATGGGCTTCGGGCCGGCGACGCGCGTCGCGACGGCCGTCGGGCAGATCGTCGCGGTCGGCCTCGGCCTCTGGGGGCTCGTCGCCGGCAACTTCTTCCTCGCCCTCATCGCCGTCTTCGTCTTCCTCGGGGCAGGCCAGGAGCGCGCCGACGAGCAGTCGCGCGTCGTCCTCGGCACGCTGCGCGTGGGCGACGCGTACAACAAGCACGCGATCGCGCTCGCACCCGGCGACACGGTCGGGGGGGTCGTGGACTACATCCTCACGAGCTACCAGCCCGACTTCGCCGTCCTGCAGGGCTCGACGTTCCTCGGCGTCGTCACGCGCGAAGACGTCCTGAAGTCCCTGGCGACGGAGATGCACGACGCGTACGTGACGAGGGTCATGAAGCGCGACGTTCCGCACGTCGAAGCGGACACGCCCCTCGACGCCGTCCGACGGCTTCTCGCGGAGAAGGGCGAGCGGGTCGCCGCCGTCACCCGCGGCGGGGCGTATCTCGGCCTCGTGAGCCTCGAGGACATCGCCGAGGCCCTTCTCGTCGTCGCGTTCCGGGCCGCCCAGGACGCCCGGCGGAACGCCGCCGCCGCGGGCTGAGCCTCAGCCCGGGAAGATGAACCGGCGCTGGCGCGCGGTGGCGAGGAGCTCGCCCCGGAAGTCCGGGTGCGCGATCCCGATGAGCGCCATCGTGCGCTGGCGGATGTTCTTGCCCCAGAGGTCGGCGACGCCGTATTCCGTGACGACGTAATGGATGTCGCCCCGGCTCGTGACGACGCCGGCCCCTTCCGCCAGGACGGTGCAGATCCGGCTGACCGTGCCGTCCTTGGCCGTCGACGGCAGCGCGATGATCGGGCGGCCGCCCTTGCTGCGCGCCGCGCCGCGGATGAAGTCCACCTGCCCGCCGATGCCCGAGAAGAAGCGCGTCCCGATCGAGTCCGCGGCGACCTGGCCCGTGAGGTCCACGGCAAGCGCCGAGTTGATCGCGACCATGTCGTCGTTGCGCGAGATCTGGAACGGGTCGTTCGTGAAGCTCGAGGGGCGCATCTCGATGCCGGGGTTGTCGTGCACCCACGCGTACATCTCGCGCGATCCCATGATGAAACTCGTCACGGCCTTGCCGGGGAGGAGCTTCTTGCGCCGCCCGGTCACGACGCCCGACTGGATGAGGCGCATCGCGCCGTCGGACATCATCTCCGTGTGGATCCCGAGGTCGTTGCGGTCGGCGAGCGCGCTGATGACGGCGTCCGGGATGCGGCCGATGCCCATCTGAAGGCACGCGCCGTCCGGGATGAGGCTCGCCGCGTGGAGGCCGATCTGGCGGCAGACGTCGTCCGGCGCCTCGGAGGCGAGCTCGAGGAGCGGCTCGTCGACGGGAATCAGGTGCGCGATGCGGTCCACGTGCAGGAACGAGTCGCCGAGCGTCCTCGGCATCTGCGGGTTGACTTCGGCGAGGACGAGCGGCGCCGTGTCCACGGCCGCGCGCACGATGTCCACCGAGACGCCGAGGCTGACGTATCCGTGCCGGTCCGGCGGGCTGACCTGGATGAGCGCGACGTCGATCCCGACGCGGCCCGTCGAGATGAGCGTCGGGATCTCGGACAGGAACACGGGCAGGAAGTCCGCCCGCCCTTCCTGCACGGCGCCGCGCACGTTGGCCCCGATGAAGAAGGCCATGTGGCGGAAGCGCTGCTCGAGGCCCGCCGCGACGTACGGCGCCTTGCCGAGCGTCATGAGGTGGACGATCTCGTTGTTGCGCAGGTGCGTGCCGTGCTCGACGAGGCCCTCGACGAGCTTCTGCGGCTCGCCCGCGCCCGAGCCGATGAGGATGCGACGCCCGGGCGGGATCGTCCGGATGGCGTCTTCGATGGATGAAATCTTCCAGCTGAAGCGGTCTTTCCAGTCGTTCGTCATACGAGTCGAATGTAACTCCCCGGTACAAGAAGGGAAACCGATGCGTTTGAATCCCCCCGGGGCCGGAAGGGTCAGCGGCGAAGGCCGATCAACAGCCCGTCCAGCGTCGGAAGGCAAACCGTATCAAAGGCTTCGCGGGCGTCTTCGTGGAATCGGCGCAGCGCCGCAGCCTCCTCCGAATCCTCGAGAAGCCGCCCGAAAAGGAACGCGTTGTCGCCGATCAGGAGGCCGCCCTTCCGGACGTTCTTCGCCGCCCAGCGGCCGTAGCCGTCGTAGTTCCGCTTATCGGCGTCGATGAAGACGGCGTCGAAGGGGCCGAGCGCCTCGAGCGTGGGCAGGACGTCGAGGCCCGCGCCCTCGAGGACCGTGACGCGCCCGGCGAGGCCCGCCGCTTCGAGGTTCCCGCGCGCGACGCGCGCGTGCTTCGGTTCGTACTCGATCGTCCAGAGGTGCCCGTCCCCGGGCAGCGCCCGCGCCATGACGAGCGCCGAGTAGCCCGCGAGCGTCCCGACCTCGACGACCTTCTTCGCTCCCGCGAGCTTCAGGAGGAGAGCCACCGCCTTCGCCTCGGACGGGCCGAGCTGGATCGCGGGCATCCCGTGCGCGGCCGGCGCGTCGAACGCGCGCCCCGCCGCCGCGTCGTGCGGGGCGTGAGCCTTCGCGACCCAGTCGAGGATCTCGCGCGTCGCGTACGAGAGGCCCGCGCGCGAGTCGGTATCGGCCATCAGTTCCCGGCGAGCGCGGGTGCGGCCTTCACGAATGCTTCGAACAGCCGGGCGTCGGCCTCCTTCGCGAGGTCCTTGCCGCCCTTCGTCGCGCTCGTGTTCATCACGGCGACGAAGCCGACCTTCGTCTTCGGGTCCAGCCAGAAGCGGCTCCGGAAGCCGTTCTGGTCTCCGGAGTGGCCGACCCAGCGCGTCCCGCCCGCCTCGCGCAGGAAAAAGCACAGGCCAATCGACTCCCCCGGCTTTTCCGTCGGCAGGACCGGGGTCCACATCTCCTCGAGCGACGCGCGCGACAGGATCTGCGGGCCGTCCCCGGCGAGAAACGCGAGCCACGCGGCGAGGGCCGGCAGCGGCGCATCCAGGCCGCCGTTCGAGACCGTGATTCCGCTGTCGAAGTTCGCGCGCGTCGGCTTCACGGCCCCGATTTCGCCCTCGTAGCCTCGCGCCATATCCTTCTCGAGGTCGTAGGGCGCGCGGTCGTAGAACGCCTTCGAGAGACCGAGCGGCCTGAACACGTCCTTGGCCATCGCGACCTCGTAGTCGTCGCCCGTCAGCGCCTCGATCGTCCGTCCGAGAAAGACGATGCCGGGATTCGAGTACGAGTACTTCGAGCCCGGTTTGAAGAGGATCTCCGTGTACGGGAGCATCGCGGCGACCTGCTCCCAGCGCGTCGGCTCGGCCGGGTGCCAGTCCCTGTCCCCGCCCCACGGGAACGTGGGCGACCGGAAGCCCGCGCTGTGCGACAGCAGGTGGCGCAGCGTGATCTCCGAAACGTCGCCGAAGGCGTCGTGGACGGCGCGCAGCTCGGGCACGTACTTCACGATCGGGTCCGAGAGCGCGAGCTTTCCCCGGTCGCGCAGCTGCATGAGACGCACGGCGGTGAACGTCTTCGTGATCGACGCCCAGTGCCAGATGATGTCGGGCGACGCCGCAACCCCGCGCTCGCGATCCGCAAGCCCTACGTAAGAAGAGAGAAGAGTCTTGCTCCCTCTCACGACGATCAGGCCCGCTCCGACGGCGCCGGCTTCGCTCATCGAGGATTTGAAGACGGAGGAGATTTCTTCGAGTGCGCGGGGTCGGGCCCCTGCGGCGGGAGGCGCCCCGGCCGCGCTGATGCGCTTCCCCTCTTCACCCTTCAAAGAAAATCCGAATCCGAATCCGATTCCGAGCGCCATGGCGAGAGCCAAGGCGCCGATCGCGCGGGCGCGTGTCACCGGACGGCGGCCTCCAGCAGCGTCAGCGTGCCCGCGTCGCCGTCCAGCTCGGCCATGACGCCGAGCGGGAGAGTCGCCTTGTCGGGCACGTGCCCGAAGACCAGGTTGGCGACGACGGGGATGCCGAGCTTGCCGAGGCGGTCCTTGCAGACCTCCTGCCACGTCCACTGCCCCTGCCCGCCGTAGCTCGGCTTGTACTCGCCGGGCGTGCAGTGCGCGAACTTCCCGAGCGCGACGCCCGCGAGGCCCGAGAGCTTGCCCGTGAGGAGGAACTGCGTGAGCCAGCGGTCGATGCGGTACGGGTCCTCGCCGACCTCCTCGAGGAAGAGGATGCGGCCCTTGAGCTCGGGCTCGAACGGCGTTCCGACGAGCGTCGAGAAGACGCTGATGTTCCCTCCGACGAGCCGTCCCTTCCCTTTTCCCGGAGCCAGCTTGTAGATCCAGTTCTCCTTGTCGACGACGATCTCGCGTTGCGGTCCCCTTGGCGCGGGCGGCTCGGCCACGCGGCCCGCGGGCTGCGCCGTCATGAGCACCTTCCGGAACGACGCGAGCGTGTAGTCCGTCTGCACTTCCGAGCCGACGGGGCCGTGGAACGTGACGAGGCCCGTGAGGCGGTGGATCGCGTTCAGGAGCGCCGTGATGTCGCTGTAACCGCAGAGCACCTTCGGGTTCTTCCTGATCGTCTCGTAGTCGAGGAGCGGGAGGATGCGCGACGCGCCGTACCCGCCGTGCAGGCAGAAGATCCCGTCGACGGACGGATCCGCGAACGCGGCGTTGATGTCGGCCGCGCGGTGCTCGTCGGGGCCCGCGAGGTAGCGGGTCGCCTCCCCCACGTGCGGGAAGACCTTCGGCTTGAAGCCGAGGGCCTTCACGATCTCGACCCCGAAGTCGGTGTCGGCGAGGCCCGATCCCGGGGAGGAGGGCGTGACGATTGCGACCGTCATCCCGGGCTGGAGCGCCTTCGGGAGAACGGTCTCGGGCGGCTTCTCCGCGTACTTCTGGAGAGCGGCCTGCGCGGAGAGCGGAAACCCGGCGATGAGGGATGCGAAGGAGACTTCTTCGAGGAACGTGCGTCTGCTTGTCGACATGGGCCGGATTCTAGGCCGGGGCGGTCCTCCAGGGGCCGGGAACGAAGCGGCGGACGGCCGCGAGGACCAGGAGCGCCGCCCCGAACGTCGCGACGATCGCCGCGCCGGTCGGCAGGTCGAGCGTGAACGAGAGCCAGACACCGACGGCCGACACGACGACGCCCATCGTCCAGCCGATCGCGAGGCGCACCCCGATGCGCTCGGCGAACAGCATCGCCGCGACGGAAGGCACGATCAGGAACGAGAAGACGAGAAGCACGCCCGCGATCGCGACCGAGCTGGTGACGACGAACCCGAACGACGCGTAGAAGAGGAAATCCCAGAACTTCACGTTCCAGCCTCGGCGGACCGCTTCGGCTTCGTTGCGCGAGATCAGGAGGAACCTCTCGCGGAAGACGAAGTGGAACGCTCCGACGAGCGCGTAGAGGACAGCCGTTTTCGCGAGGTCGGACCAGGACGTGGACAGGATGTTCCCGACGAGCATCTCCTTGAGGTGCTCGGTCTCGCGCGTCGCCTTCGACATGACGAGGACCGCGCACGCCGCCGAGACCGCGTAGACGATTCCGATGATCGCCTCCTGCGGAATGCGCGTCCTGCCGTGCGATTTCGTGAGGGCGAAGATCGCGGCCCCGAGGAGCGTGAAGACGAGCGAATAGACGTACGAGCCCGTCGAGTGCATCTCGTGCCCCGCGAGGTACCCGACCGTTCCCCCGAACGCCGCGATCTGCGCGAGCGAGAGATCCACGAAGATGACCCCCCGCTCCACGACGTGGATCCCGAGGTAGGAGTGGATTCCCGTGAGGATCAGGCTCGCGACGAACGCGGGGAGCAGGATCTCAAAGACGGTCATTTCTTCTTCTCCAGGGCGCTCTTTTCCAGGGCCGAGGCGATCTTCTCGACGTCGACGTCGAAGAGAGAAATGTAGTCCTTCGCGGCCGGTTCGCCGCCGACGGAGGGCGGGATCACGACGACCGTCGCGCCCGTCTTCGACGCGACGAAGTCCGGGTCCTTCTTGTCGAAGTAGACCTCCATCAGGATGACCGGGATCTTCTGAGCGTTCATGAGGTTGATGATCTCGAGCTTGTGCTGGGGCGAGGGCGGGATGCCGGGCTTCGGCTCGAGGAACCCGACGACGTCGAGGCCGAACGCTTTCGCGAAGTTCGGCCACGAGCTGTGGTACGTGACGATCTTCGCGCCCTTGAACGGCGCGAGCCGCGCGGCCCAGCGCGCCTCGCCGGCTTTGAGCTTCGACTCGAAGTCCGCGAGGTTCTTCGCGTAGTCGGCGGCGCCGGCGGGGTCGAGCGCCGTGAGCTTCGCCGCGATCGCCCGGGCGATCACGCGGCCGTTCGCCGGGTCGAGCCAGTAGTGCGGGTTCCCGTAAGGGTGGACGTCGCCCATCGCGCGCGTCACCTGCCCGGCGGGCTTGTCGAGGATGTCGCAGCCGGCGGAGGCGTCGAGATAGCCCGCGCCCGTCGGCCGGATCTTCTCGTTGCGCGCCTGGTCGAGGAGCGGCGGCAGATAGCCGATCTCGAGCTCGAGGCCCGCGACGATCAGGACGTCCGCGTCGTGGAGCTTCAGCACGAACGACGGCTTGGGCTCGACGAAATGCGGGTCCTGGTAGCCCTTCGCGAGGGCGTCGGTGTCGACGCGGTCGCCGCCGACGGAGGCGGCGAGCGACGCGAAGTCCGACAGCGTCGTGACGACCTTCAGCTTCTTCGCCTCGGCGGAACACGCGAAGAGGAAGCAGCACGCTGCGGCGGCGCTCTTCACCCTTCTAAGAAAGTCTTCTTCTCTTCTCTTCATCGTCTTTCCTCTCTCAGAAGGGGTGTGCGCCGTGCGCGCCGATGGCGAACTGGAGCTGGACGAGGAGCTCCGTCGCCGTGACGGGGCCGGCCGGCTGGTCGTAACGGTTGCGCCGCAACTGGGCGCGGACCGTCGAGAACTCCGAAGGCATGAAGGTCAGGATCGCCGAGTCGCCGCGGTCGCGGAGGTCCGCGTCGTCCGCATGGTCCGACTCGTCGTGCCGGTAGCCGACGTTCCAGCGGCGGCCGAGCTGGTACTGAGCGAGGGCGTACCAGCCGTCCGCACGGACGGTCGTTCCAGCCGCCATCTCGCGCTCGGACGTCATCCACTCGCCGCGCACGAGGAGGGACCGGTAGAGCCCCTGCCGGAGCGGCTTCCAGCGGAACGAGACGTCGACGCCGGCGAGCGTCGTGTGGAGTCCCGGCCCTTCGACGCCGTTCCCGCGCGTCCACGAGCCGCCGAGCTCGAGGTTTGTGGATTCCGAAAGGTCCTTGTACGCCTTGAGGTGGAAGAGCGGCTCGACGTCGTTGCGGGTCTCGGCCTCGAAGAGGTTCTCCGTCGTGCCCTGGAAGACCTGCGCGGTCGCCTCGAGAAAGATCTCGGACGGCATCGGGATCAGTCTCGCGGCGGAGAGACCGGCGTCGCTGATCCCGCCCTCTCCGCCGAGGAGGTTCAGGATCACGAGAGGCGTGTCCGCGTACTGGCGGACGTGCGGGTGCTCCGTATTCACCTTCCCGAAGGCGGCCTTGAACTTGCCGGCCTTCACGATGAAGTCGCCGGGAAGCGTCAGGAAGGTGATGTATCCCTCCTCGATCCCGACACCGCCCTCGCTGTCGAGGGACACGAAGAAGTCCGCGCGCGCGTACGGGTCGACGATCGCCTGCAGGGCGATTTCGGATTCCTTGAGCTGGAGGCTCGGCTGGTTGTCGACCGGGTTATGGCCGACGAAGCCGAGCGCATTCCCGATCACGGAGATGTTCGGGTTGAAGACGTTGCCGGTCTGGGCCGTCTGCGCCGCCGCAGAACCGGCCGCAAACGCGAAGAAGAAGATCTCTGCGAAAAGGACGAGGCGCGGAGCGGCGCGCCCGCTTCTCTCTACTCTCAATGGAATTCCCTCCGAAGCGTTGACGGATGCCCGGGCGAATCTCGTCCGGGCGTGAGAAACGTCTACGCGGCCGAAGGAGGAGAGCGGCCGGAAACAGAGGGGAGAGCCGGAGCGGTGGCCGCGCAATCCGCGAGCGCCTCGGGCGACGGGCGCGACGCGGGCGGCGCGAGAAAGACGGGAGCGGACGCGGGCGGCAGCAGGTTCGCGACGGCGCACGCCGCGCACGCGTGCTCGGGCTGCGGGATGAACGGCGCGTGGTTCGGGTGATCGGGCGCGAAGAGCTGGGTTCCGTGGGAGAGCGCTTCGATGCCGTCGACGTGCCCGAACGCCCCGCCCAGCGCCAGCGGCGCGAGGAGGACGAAGACGGCGGCACGGACGAGACGGCCTCTCACCGCGGGAAAGTCTACGCCTGCACCCTCTGGGCGCCTATTTCGCCGAGGCCATCCCGAGATAGCTCCCGTCGCCCGTGCCCTGCCCCGGCACGGCGCCGTCGTTGACGATGCCGTAGGCGAAGAAGGGATAGGCGTTTCCGGCGTTCGCGCGGATGCGGACGTAGCCGTTGCGGATGCCGAGATCCGAGAGCGGCGAATTCAGTTGTTTCCAGTCAGCAAAGGACGCATCGAGCGTGATCGCACGAGTGCCCTTGAAGAGTCCGGTGTCGCCGTCGAAGAAGTCCATTGAAAGTGAAAGAGTCGACGGACCGCCGGAGCTTCCGATCGGGGGGTCGGCGATCCCGAAGGCGAGATTGGAACGCGACAGCCCGTCCTGCTTGAGGCCGTAGACCCACGTTTCCGAGACCGCCGCCTGAGACGGTGTGATTGCCGGATACGCCACGCCGAACGTCCCGCCCAAGGGCGAGGTCGAGAACGTGCGCGCGCTCGCGTGGAACGCCGCCGCACCACTATTCGAAGAAATCTGGAGCGGCCTTGCCGACGGGGAAAGCCCGGTAGAGGCGAGTACGTCCGGTATGAATGCCTGCTGGCCCGGTAGCAGAAAGAAGTCCCCGTTCGCGACGATGCCGCCGGGGAACGAATAGTGGACTGTTGTCGTCCCCGCGTTCGTCAGGCAAAGCTCCGTCGTGAATGCTCCGGTATGAACCGCCACAGGCAGCATGAGGCGGTCGCTCTTCCGGCCGGCCGCGACCGGCGCGACGAACGCGCCGTCGCCCGTCGAGTTGTCGTTCACGACGCCGTACGCGTAGAACGCGTCCGCCCCCGCGACGCGCTCGACGGTCGCCCAGCCCTGCGCGTAGCCCGCGGACTGGAGGACGCGGTTGAGTTGCGTCCATTGTCCGGGCGCGAGCGTCGCGTCGGGAAGCGTCACGCTGCGCCCGTCACCCGCGGCGCCGCTGTGAACCGTCACGCGTAGCGTCACGGCCGCGCCCGTCAGGGAATCACCCGCATTCAGCAGCCCGACGTTGCTTCGGAAGGAAGCATCCTCGCGCAACCCGTAGAGCGCGACGGGCCCCTCGAGCGTCTCGTTCGGCGAGAGCGCCGGATACGCGAGGCCGGCGCGGCCTTCGGGCAGAACGGCGAGCGTCCGCACGGACGCGAACGCCGCGTCGCCGGAGACGATGCCGGAGAACGCGAGCCGCAGCGTCCCGCCCTGGTTGCCGATCGGGATGAAGAGGCCTTTCTGCCGCAGCCACTGGATGGCGTCCGTGAAGACGAGCTGCCGGCCCGCGGGAACCGTCGTCGTGAACGTCCCGCTGCCTCTCGACCCGAGAAAGTCCGACGCCGTGAACGTGACGGCCACGGATGCATCCGTCGCCCCGCGGTTGCCGAGCGTGAGCTCCGAGACGAAGCGTGCCCCGCTCGCGCCCTCCACGTCGACGACGGAGGGGACGGTGAGGATCGAGGAGGCTCCATCCGCGTCCACGAGGCGGTAGAGAACGCCGGATGTTCCGTCCACGGCGTAGACCTCGCCGGCGTCGTCCTCGCCGAAGCTCGTGAGCGCATAGCCCGGCTTCAAGAGCTCCTGGCCCTCCCAGCCCGAGGCTCCGTTTCGGATGCCCCAGACGCGGCCGCTGCAGTAATCCGCAAACACATGGATCCCGTTCAGCCGCGCAAAATCGCGGCCGCGGTAGACGAAGCCGCCCGTGATCGAGCAGTTGCCGTTCACGTGTCCGTACTCGGCGAGGGGCAGCGTGATCCCGGCAAAGCTGCAGCCCGTGGCCGGGTTGTAGCAGTGAGCGCCCTCCGTCACCCGCCAGCCGTAGTTCGCGCCACCGGGTGCGCCCGCGGGCTGGAAATCGACTTCCTCCCAGGCGCCCTGCCCGACGTCGCCGATGAAGAGGTCGCCCGTCTTGCGGTCGAAGGAGAACCGCCACGGGTTCCTGAGGCCGAATGCCCAGATCTCCGGGCGGACCGTCGAAGATCCGTAGAAAGGGTTCGAGGGCGGGATCGCGTACGTCGATCGCCCGAGAACGTCGATTCTCAGAATCTTCCCCAGAAGACTCGACGGACTCTGTGCGTTGTTGAAAGGATCACCCGAGCTCCCTCCGTCGCCCATGCCGACGTAGAGGTAGCCGTCCGGCCCGAACGCGATCTGCCCGCCGTTGTGGTTCGTGAAGGGCTGCGCGATCTTCAGGAGGACCTGCTCGGACGCGGGATTGGCCGCGCTCGAGCCGGCCGGCACGAGGAAGCGTGAAACAGTCGTGTCGCCGTTCAGGTCCGTGTAGTTCGCATAGAGCTCGGTCTTCGGGCCGCTCCCCGGCGGGAACGCGATCGAGAGGAGACCGCGCTCGCTGCAGCAGCTGACCCGGGACGAGATGTCGAGGAACGCCGCGCCCTGCAGCACGCCGTTCCTCACGACCCGCACCCGGCCGCGCTGCTCGACGACGAAAAGACGTCCGGACCCGTCGTTCGCGGCGGCGACGTGCGTGGGACTCGTGAGACCGGCGACGACCCGGTCCAGCGCGATGCGCGGCCACGGAGCCGACGTGACGAGCGAGCCGGCGAGCGCCGCGGCGAGGAGCAGCGAGGTCACGGGTCTCCCCTACGCGTAGTGATGGAGGGCGGCCGTCTCGTCGTCGAAGACCTCGAAGACGGGCAGGAGCTCGGAGAGGTGCAGGCTCTTGCGCACTCTCTCGTGCAGGTTCAGGAGCTTCAGGCTCGCGTCGAACTTTCCGCAGATCTTCAGGCTCGCGACGAGCTCGCCCGTGCCGGAACTGTCGATCACGGTCACGCCGGAGAGGTTCAGCAGGATCTTCTTCCAGCCCTCGGCGAGGAGCTCGTTGACGACGTTTCGCAGGATCTCGTCGCCGACCCCGGCGAGGAGCCGCCCCTTGAGGTCGACGATCACGACGTCTCCGACCTTGCGTA
Organism: Acidobacteriota bacterium; assembly: GCA_016716715.1. Taxonomy (NCBI): domain Bacteria; kingdom Pseudomonadati; phylum Acidobacteriota; species Acidobacteriota bacterium. Next base: position 39,538 of record JADJVE010000010.1, read on the forward strand.
CTTCAACGTGCATCGGTCAAGATCCTAGCGCGATTCCGACAACAACGTCAGAAGAGAGGTCGCCGTGTCTTTCTTCGCCCGCCTTCCTCTGGCTCTCCTCGCCGCTTCTCTCACGGCCCGATCCGCCACGTTCAACGTGAACAGCACGGCGGACGCCGTCGACGCGGCTCCCGGAAACGGGGCCTGCGCCGCGGCGGGCGGCGCGTGCACGCTCCGGGCCGCGGTCATGGAGGCGAACGCCCTCGCGGGGTCCCACACGATCAACGTGCCCGCCGGCCTCTACCTCCTCACCCTTCCGGGCGTCGGCGAGGCGGCCGCCGCGCAGGGCGACCTCGACGTCACGGGGGACGTCACGATCGCGGGTTCGGGCCCCGCGGGGTCGATCGTCGACGGCGGCGGACTCGAGCGCGTCTTCGAGATCAACGGAACCGCGCGGATCTCGGGCCTGACGATCCGCAACGGCGCCGCCGTTTCGGCGGGAATCCCGATCTACGGGGCGAATTTCCTCGGCGGCCTCGTCCAGAATCTCGGGACGCTCACGCTCACGAACTGCGCTCTCGAGGGCGGGCGCGCGAACGCGGGAGGCGCGATCTGGAGCGGAGCCGGCGGCTCCCTCACGATGGACCGCTGCACGGTGACGGGCGGAGAGGCCCTGGCTCTCGGAATCACGAACGCGGAGGGCGGCGGGCTCCAGCTGAACAGCAGCACCACGACCATCACGAACAGCACGATCGCCGGGAACTGGTCCGCGGGGAGCGGCGGCGGGATCAACGCAAACGGCGGGACGCTCACCCTCACGAACGTCACGCTCAGCGGCAATGTGGCCACGGGAGCGAGCGCGCTCGAGAGCGTGAACATGGCGGTCACGCTCCGGCACGTGACGGTCACGAACAACACGGGCTTCGGCGGCGCCCTCCGCCACTACTCGTTCGACGGCTCGACGAAAGTCACCTTCGTGAACTCGGTCGTCGCCGGGAACACGTTCGGCGGGTGCTCTTCGAACGGGGCGAACCTCGTCTCGCAGGGCGGAAACGTCGACTCCGACGGCTCGTGCGCCTTCACGCTCGGCACGGACCGCGCGAACGCCGACACGCGGCTGGGGCCGCTCGCCGACAACGGCGGCTCGACCGACACACACGCGCTCCTCTCGGGCAGCGCCGCCCTCGACGCCGGCACGTCCGCGGGCTGCACCGCCACGGACGAGCGTGGAACGACGCGTCCGAAGGGCGCCGCGTGCGACAGCGGCTCGTTCGAGTCGGACCCCGCCGCGACGTATGCGGCGACGCGGACGATCCCGATCCTGCTCGACGTCACGGGCGCGACAGGCGCGCACTTCACGTCGGAGCTCACGCTCGCGAATCGCGGGGCGACGCCGGCGTCCGTCGCCCTCACCTACACGGCCGCGTACGCGCTCGGCGCCTCCGGAAGCGGCACGGTCGTCGAGACGCTCCCCCCGGGACGGCAACTGGTTTTCGCGGACGCCCTCGCCTACCTGCGCGGCAAGGGGCTCGCAATCCCGTCCACCGGCAATCAGGGCGGCACGCTCGGGGCCGTCTTCACCGGCCTGTCCTCGGCCGATGTCGCCTTCGCGGGAGCGCGCACGACGTCGGCCTCGGGCGCGGGCCGCGCGGGCCTCTCGTATCCCGGCTCGCGCCCCGGGGACGTGGGCCGCGGCAAGGTCCGACTCTTCGGCCTGCGGGACACGCCGGGCGACCGCACGAACCTGGCTCTCGTGAACGCCGGCACGGCCGGTTCCCTCACGCTCGCGATCACCTTGACCTCCGGCACCGCGGGCGACGCGCGGACGTTCGCCGTCGCCCCCGTGACGCTCGCAGCCGGCCAGTGGGTGCAGATCAACGCTCCCCAGCTCCTGCGCGCGGCCGCGATGGCCAACGCATGGGCGACCGTCGAGCCCGTGTCCGGGACGGAGCCGTTCCTCGCGTACGCGGTCTTCAACGACAACGCGACGGACGACGGCTCCTTCGTGCCCGCCGTGCGCGCCGCAGGCGCGGCGTCACGACAGGTCCTTCCGGTCCTCGTCGAGAGCGACGCGTTCCAGAGCGAGATCGTGCTCGCGAACCCGACCGACCAGCCGATGCAGGCCTCGCTCACTCTGACGCTGTCGGTGGGTTCCTTCGTCCCGTTCGCGAACCCGACCCTCGTCCTCACGCTCGCCCCGCGCGAGCAGCGGATCATCCCGGCGGTCCTGCAGGCCTTCCGTGGAATGGGCCTAGGCATCGAGCCCTCGGCGCCCGGCAAGACGATCGTCGGCTCTCTCGAGGCCGTGTTCACGCCTTCGGGCGGAGCGCCCGCCTCCGGCTTCGTGGGCGCTCGCACCGCCTCGCCCGCGCCGTCGGGCGGCGCTTACGGCCTCTTCTACACGGGCGTTCCGGCCACGGGTGCGGCCCGGGCGGAGGCCTGGGTCTTCGCGCTCACACAGGACGCCGCGAGCCGCTCGAACCTTGCCGTCGTCAACGCCGGTCCCGGCCTGACGGCGATCACGGTCCGCGTCGACGCTTTCGACGCGGCAACGGGCGCGCTCGCCGGAGGCACGGACGTCACGGTGCCGGGGGGCGGCTGGATGCAGGTCAACACGGTCCTCGCCCCGTACGGCCTTTCGAAAGGATTCGCGCGCGTCACGCGCACCTCGGGCACGGAGTCTTTCGTCGCTTACGGTGTCGTGAACGACGGGGCCACGCCAGGCTCCGGGACGAGCGACGGGAGCTACGTCGCGATGACCGTCGTGCGGTGAGGCACAATCGGCCCTCGTGACCACGCACACGCTCCACGAGGGCCTCCAGGCCCTGCGCGACGACCGCGCGTCCCACCCCGCTGCCGTCTCCGCCGTCTCGCGCCTCGCTGCCGGCTTCGGCACGCCGCTCTACGTCTACGACAAGGCCGCGATCACCGGGCAGTTTCGCGCGCTCAAGGCCGCGTTCGCGCCGCGCTTCCCGAAGCTCCGGCTGCACTACGCGCTCAAGGCGAACGGCAGCGTCGCGATCGGCCGCATCCTGCGCGCCGAGGGCGCGTTCCCCGAGGTCGTCTCGCTCGGCGAGATCCTGACCGCGCTCCGTGCCGGCTGGAGCGGACCGGACGTCCTCTTCACGAGCTCCTCGAAGACGCCCGACGAGATTACGAAGACGATCGAGCTCGGCGCCGTCCTGAACGCGGACTCGCGCGACGAGCTCGAGCAGGCGTCCGCGGCCGCCGTGAAGGCGGGCCGCACCGTGCGGCTCTCCTTCCGCCTCAATCCCGGCGTCGACCCGGACACGCTCCATCACATCAACACGGGGATTCCGGAGTCGAAGTTCGGCGTCCACCTCGACGGCGGCGATGCGCTCGCGGCGTACGCGCGCGCGAAAGAGCTGCCCGGAGTCGCGATCACGGGCATCCACTGCCACATCGGCTCGCAGATCGCGGACACGGCCGGCTACGAGAAGACGGCCCGCAAGATGCTCGCGTTCGCGAAGGAGCTGAAGGAGAAGCTCGGAATCGTCCTCGAGTTCGTCGACCTCGGTGGCGGCATCGGCGTCCCGTACAAGGACGGCGAGACCGTCATGAGCCCCGAGACGCTCGCGGCCGCGCTCGAGCCGATCTGGAAGGACGGCGTCGCGGCGGCGGGCTACGAGCCCGCCCTGTGGCTCGAGCCGGGGCGTTCCCTCGTCGCGCCGTCGGGTTTCCTGATCACGCGCGTGAACACGGTCAAGACGACGCCGCTCAAGACGTTCGTCAACGTCGACGCGGGCTCCAACACGCTCCTCCGCCCGGCCCTCTACGGCGCGTACCACCGTGCGCGCATCGTGAGCACGGCCCCGGGCGCCCCGCGCCTCCTCGACGTCGCGGGCGACGTCTGCGAGACAGGCGACATCCTCGCCGAGGAGCGCACGCTGCCTCTCCCGAAGGCCGGGGACCACGTCGTCTTCCTCGACGCGGGCGCGTACGGCTTCGCGATGGCGTCCGTCTACAACGCCCGCCCGCTTCCCGCCGAGGTTCTCGTCGACGGCGACGCGGCCACCCTGATCCGCCGGCGCGGAACGTACGACGGTCTTTTCCGGGACGAAGTCTCCGGTTGAACGAGGGACCCATGCGCCGATTCACGCCGACCGCCGCCGTCCTCCTCGCGTCCGTGCTCGCCGGGTGCGGGGCGAACCCGTTCCCGCCGCAGACGATGGACTTCGGGCAGCTGCAGCCCGACGCGCCGACGGCGATCTCGATGCCGCTCGAGGAGAAGGTCGGCCAGCTCTTCGCCGTCCCGGCGAACGGCGTCTTCATGAGCGAGGACTCCGAGCAGTTCCGGACGCTGAAACACCACGTCGTCGACAACCGCGTCGGCGGCGTCATGCTCTCCCGTTCGAGCGTCTACGGGGCGGCCGTCCTGGTGCAGAAGCTGCAGGAACTGGCCCGGACTCCGCTCCTCGTCTCGGCCGACCTCGAGGCCGGCTCCGGCATGCGCTTCGAGGACGCAACGTACGGCCCGTGGGCGATGGCGATCGCCGCGACCGGCGACCCGTCTCTCGCCGAGCGACGCGGCAAGGCGACCGCCGAGGAGGCGCGCGCCATCGGCATCGGTCAGGTCTATGCGCCCGTCGCCGACGTCAACGTCAACCCGGACAACCCCGTCATCAACGTCCGGAGCTTCGGCGAGGATCCGGCCGACGTCGCGCGCTACGTCGCGGCGTCCGTCCGCGGCCTCCAGTCCGGGCAGGTCCTCGCGACGCTGAAGCACTTCCCCGGCCACGGGGACACGGCTCAGGACTCGCACCGTTCGCTCGCGACGGTGCCGGGTGACCGGGCGCGCCTCGAGTCCGTCGAGCTCGTGCCGTTCCGCGCGGGCATAAAGGCGGGCGCCGAGTCCGTCATGATCGCGCACGTCTCGGTCCCCGCGCTGGACGCCACACCCGTGAGGCTCCTCGCGAACGCGCCGCGGCCCGTCGACGCGATCGGAGACGTCGTCGCGGCCGAGTCCGGCGCGGTCCCCGCGGTGGTCTCGTCCCCCATCGTGACCGGAGTCCTCCGAAAGGAGCTCGGCTTCACGGGCCTCGTCGTGACGGACGCGATGCGGATGGGGGGCATCACGTACTACTACGAGCCGGGCGAAGCCGCGATCCTGGCCATCCTCGCCGGCTCGGACCAGATTCTCATGTCGCCCGACACCGACGCGGCGATCAAGGCCGTCCTCGCCGCGGTGAAGTCCGGCCGGATCACCGAGGCGCGGCTCGACGAAAGCGTCAAGCGCATCCTCGACGTCAAGAAGCGCCTGAACCTCTACGACAAGGGCGTCCCGTTCGTGGGGAAGATCGCGAAAGTCGTCGGGACGCGCCCGCACGAAGAGCTGGAGGCCGAGATCGCGCGCCGCTCGATGACGCTCGTGAGGGAGAAGTCCGGCGCGCTCCCCTTCCGCAGGGACGCAAAGCTCCTCTCGCTCGTCGTCGCGGACGAGCCCACGCTCAACGGGCCGGCCGGGGCGCTGGACAAGGAGATCAAGGCTCGGGTCCCCAGCGTCAAAAGCGTGCGCCTCGACACGCGCTCGACGCCCGAGGAGGCGAAGGCCGCCGCGGAGGCCGCGAAGGATGCCGACGCGGTCCTTCTCTCGCTTTTCGTGAGGGCGCGCTCCGGGCAGGGCCGGTTCGTGATCCCCGACGCGGCGAGGTCCGTGATTCCCGCGCTCCTCGCCTCCGGCAAACCCGTCGTCGCCGTGGCGTTCGGCAGCCCGTACCTCCTGCGCGACTTCCCCGACCTCCCGACGTACCTCTGCGCGTGGGGCTCGCAGGACGTCGCCCAGATCGCGGCGGCGAAGGCGCTGTTCGGCGAGGTGGCGATCGAAGGGCATCTTCCGATCACGATCCCCGGGCTCGCGAAGCGGGGAGACGGGATCGCGAAGGCCGCACGATGAGGCGCGCCTCGCTCGCGCTCCTCTTCCTCGCCCTTCCCGTCCTCGCCTCCGACGTCGACGACGCGCGGGCGGTGTTCGAACGGAACCTCGCGGCGATTCGCGCCCGCGACAAGGCCGCGTACCTCGCGTGCTACCTCGACGGAAAGGGCCTCGTGCGGACGACGCCGGAGGGGCCGGTGCTCGGGTACGAGGACTTCGCGAAGCAGGCGGGCGACAAGTGGCCGGACGTCCTCGAGTCCTCCGATCTGCAGCTCGTCGCCGTTTCCCCCGGCGTCGTCTACGGCACGTACCGCTACAGGGTGCGGTACGGCGCCGAGGAGCACTCCGGCCTTTCGGAGCGCCTCTTCCTGAAGACGCCGAAGGGCTGGCGCATCGCCGTGACCTCGGCGTGGGAGGCTCCGCCCGGCACGCCGCCTCCCCCGCGCGCCTACACGGGCGCGACGCTCGTCGACGGGACCGGCTCCCCCTCGGTGACGAACGCGGTCGTCCTCGTGCGCAACGGGCGTATCGACTGCGCGGGCACGGCCTCCGCGTGCCCCGTGCCCGAAGGCGTGGCCGTGACGGACGCGAAGGGCTCGTGGATCGTTCCGGGCCTCGTGGACGCGCACGTCCACTTCGCCCAGACGGGCTGGGCCGACGGGCGGCCGGACGCGTTCGACGTCCGCGCGAAGCACCCGTACGACGCCGTCCAGAAGGAGCTGCGCGAGCGGCCCGAGCGTTACTTCCGCTCGTACGTCTGCTCGGGCGTCACCTCGGTCTTCGACGTCGGTGGGTACGCGTGGTCCCTCGACCTCGCGACGCGGGCCGAGAACGACTCGCTCGCGCCGCGCGTGAAGGCCGCCGGCCCGCTTCTCTCGACGATCGACTTCTGGCTGAACCTCCCCGGCGAACGGCAGTTCCTTTTCCTCAAGGATGCCGAGAGCGCGAAGACCGGCGTCGCGTATCTCGCCGCGCGCGGCGCGTCCGCGGTGAAGGTCTGGTACGTGGTCACGCCCGACCGGCCGGTGGAGGCGTCCGAAGCCGCGGTCCTCGCGGCCGGCGCCGAGGCGAAGAAGGCCGGCCTGCCCCTCATCGTTCACGCGACCGGGCTCGCGGAGGCGAAGATCGCGCTCAAGGCCGGGGCGAAGCTCCTCGTCCACGGCGTCATGGACAAGCCCGTCGACGACGAGTTCCTCGCGCTCGCAAAACAGGCCGGGACGACGTACAACCCGACGCTCGTCGTCCTCGACGGCTACGTCACGGTGGCGAAGGCCGCGGCCGCCGGCGCTCCCACCCCGTTCGACGACCCGAACGGCTGCGCCGACCCCGCGTCGCGCGCGCGCCTCGCGGCCACGCCCGAGATCGACGCCGCGTCGATCGCCGGCAAGGTCCGTGACCGCGAGGCGCGGACGGCCGAGCGCAAGGCCGTCAGCCTCGCAAACCTCAGGCGCGTGCGGGATGCGGGCATCCCGATCGCGATGGGCACGGACGCGGGCAATCCCGGGACGCTCCACGGCCCGTCGGTCTACTCCGAGATGGAGGCGATGCAGTCGGCCGGGATGACTCCGATGGAGGTCCTCGTCGCGTCCACGAAGGGCGGCGCCCGGGCGATGGGACGGAACGACGTCGGGACGATCGAGAAGGGCAAGCGCGCGGACTTCCTTCTCGTCGGCGCCGACCCGCTCCTCGACGCCGCGAACCTCAGAAAGCTGAACGCGGTCGTCCGCGGCGGCGTCTACCGGACCCAGGCCGAGCTCAGGGCGATCGTCGCGAGCCAGCCCTGAGCAACCTCGGCACGAGCAGCAGCGTCGCGCCGTAGAAGGCAAATGCCGCGAAGAGCGTCGCGGGGCTGCCCGCGCGCAGGTCCTCGACGAGGAGCTTGAGCCCCGCGGTCGCGAGAATCGGGAGCGAAAGCAGCGCAAGCGTTTTCAGGCGGGGCCGCCGCGACGTCCACGCCGCCGCGAGGGCCGCGGCGCAGAGAAGCGCCGTGCGCACGAGCGCGAGGCCGGGCGCCGTCGACGTGAAGGGCGCGAGGGCGACGGCCAGCGCGAGGACGGCGCCCGACGCGATTGCGGCGCTCGCGAGCGCGGGCCCGGCCTTCAGCGCCGGAGCCGAGGGCGCGCCCGCCGCCGCGACGATGAAGGTCACGAGGGCCCCGATCGCCGCGAAGACGGCCGGGCCGCTCACGGCCGGGGTGGAGCCGGGAGCCGCGACGAACGCCGCGAGCTCCCCCTTCAACAGCCCCGAGAGGGCCGCGGCGCCCGTGACGAGGCCGGCGGACAGCCACGCGATCCAGCCGCGCCCATCCCGCGGCGCGCGGGCGGCAAGCACGATCCCGAGGAGTCCCCACAAAACAGCCACGGCGGGACCGCCGAAGAGAAGTCCCGCAGCGACCGTCAGGGCAGCGGCCGGCTGCAGGACGTCGGTCGGCGCGAGGCCGCGGGCTTTTGCGTCGTGCGCGGCGCCGAGAAGCGCAAGGGCGACGAGGGCCGCCGCGAGAAGCGCAATCCCGACGGGGGTCAGCGCGGTCCAGCGGTCCGGCGTCCCCTCGGCTCGCGTCGAGAGCCACGCCCCGAGCGCGAGGAACAGGACGGCCGCGACGCCCGGCGGCCACTCGAGGCCCTCGACGCCCGGCCCGCGCCGGAGCGCGAGAGACACGGCGTAGAGAGCGAGGAGGAACGACGACGAAGACGGCGATCCCGCCGGTCGCGACGAACAGCGCGGCCGCGGTCGCTGCGCCCGCGAGGACACCGGCCCAGACGAAGACGGGAAGGTCCGCCCGGCGTCCTGCGGCGACGAGCGCCCCCGTCACGGCGGCGAGGGCGACGGCCGCCGCCACCGGCGTGAAGGCGCCCATGCGCGTCGCGGCCTCGCCGACGAGCGGGTACGCGACGAGCGCGCCCGTCAGGCCGTGAACGACGGCGCTCGTTCGAGCGCCCCGGGCGCCGTCGCGCAGCGCAAGGCCGATCCATGCGAGCGCGTACGCGAGACCGAGCAGCGCCCCCAGAGAGACGGGCACGCGGCCCGCCTCGGTGAGGGTCCTGAGAAGAAACGCGCCTCCCAGAACGAGGAAGGTGCGGCCCGCGAGCGTGAGCGCGCTCGCGACCGGCGCGCCCTCGTCCGCGGCTTCAGCCGCGGCGTCGGCACGGAGAGCGGCGAGCGGAGAGGCCGGAGCGACGAGCGCCGGCAGCGAATCCGCCGGCGCCGCCGGCGGGACCGCGAGCGGCGCCGTTTTGCCCTCGAGGGCGGCGAGGCGCGCGCGAACGTCCCCGAGCGCGCCCTCGAGCAGGGCGACCCGGCTCTCCAGTTCCGCGCGCGAGCCGTCCATCAGCGCGTCCGGGTCAGGCGGCGGCCGCCTTCTCCCCCTCGTGCGGCCCCTCCCACGGCGGAAGGATCTTGACGAGCACCCAGAGGATCGCGAACGGGAGAAGGAGCAGGAGGATCGCCGGGAGCAGCCCCTCCTTCGTCGCGAAGTCCATCTTGTACGTCGTGTAGCCGAGGAAGCTCTTCGAGAAGAGCTGGCCGCCGATGACGACGTTCCAGCGCATCGCGAAGATGCCCATGAGGGTGAGGCAGCCCGCCAGCGTGTAGATCCCCTTGCGCGCGCCCTCGCTGAGCTTCACGAGCTGCGTGAAGGCGAGGAACCCGAGCGGGACGATCGTGCCGAAGACGATCTGGATGAGGATCTGCGACGTGTAGAGGCGCGTGTGCACCATGAAGTCGAGCGTCTGGAACGACTCGTCCGCCTCGTAGATCCGGTGGATGAGGTCCATGAGCTCGATCGAGAAGTCGATCAGGAACGCGTAGAAGAGGTAGCGCGCGATCGTGTCCACGCAGGGCATGTCGACCGGCACGCCCTTCAGGACGCACAGGGCCATGTACATGAGCATGATGAGCGCGATGCCCGAGACGATCGCCGAGAAGAGGAAGACGATCGGCATGGCGGGGCTCGACCACCAGGGGTTCGCCTTGATCGACCCGAAGATGAACCCGACGTATCCGTGGAGGAGGAACGCCGACGGAATTCCGATGATCGTGATGAACCGGCCGACCTTGTCGTCGATCCGGAGGGATTCCTCGCTGATGTTGTCGACGCCGAGGGTCAGGGCCTTGTAGAGCGTCTTCTTCCAGCCCGTCTCGCTCCGCGACATCAAGACGATGTCCTTGCGGTAGTCGAGCCAGATCTCGAGGACGAGGACGGCCATGAGGTACCAGAGATAGACGAATCCGAACATCGCCATCGCGGAGGACGTGTGCGGCGTGAGGTACATCTCGAACGAGCGTTCCGGGTGCCCGAGGTGGAGCTGGAGCGGCAGAGGCGCGACGATCATGAACGCGAGCGCCGACAGGAGGGCGAGCCGGTACGTCGGCTTGACGGCCGCGACGTTGAAGACGCGCTCGAGCGACGCGAGGATGAACGCGCCCGCGACGAGGCCCGTGATGAACGGGTAGAGGACGATCAGGATGCTCCACTGGAGCTCGATCTCGTTGGGGTACATGTACCCCTGGACGGCGTGGAGAAGGCCTTCTTCCATGTTCCTACCTCACCGACCCGTCGAGGGCGTTGTAGAAGACCTTGGAGCCCGTCGCCATGTGAGGCTTCAGGACGTGCACCTTGTGCGTTCGCAGAAACTCGTGGATCGGGTCCTTCGGGTCCTTCAGGTCGACGAGCTGGCGGGCGCCCGTCGGGCAGCTCTCGCAGCAGGCCGTCGTGAGGCCCTTCGTGATCCGGTGGTAGCAGAGGTTGCACTTGTCGACCGTCTCCGTGCGCGGGTCGATGAACCGGCAGCCGTACGGGCAGGCCTGAACGCAGTAACGGCAGCCGAGGCAGTAAGTCTTGTCCACGAGGACGGCGCCGTCCGGGCTCTCGAACGTCGCGCCGACCGGACAGACCTGCGTGCACGGGGAGTGCGCGCACTGGTTGCAGAGCTTCGGGACGAAGAAGCTCTTCGCCTTGTCGCCGGACGCGAACTTCTCGGGAAACCCGTTGTAGCCGCCGTTCGGCGAGTCCACCTCGGGATGCTCCGAGAGGCCCTCGACGTGGTAGCGCTCGACCCACGTGCGGAAGTAGAAGGGCTCGGGGGGCACGTTGTTCTCGGTCTTGCAGGCGCGCACGCAGCCGCCGCAGCCGATGCACTTGTCGATGTCGACGATCATTCCCCAGAAGTGGCTCGCCATCTTGTAGGCGGACTCCTCGGGCTCCGTCTTTCCCGCGGCGAGGGCGTCCCAGTAGGCGGCGGCGGGCGCGGTCAGCACGAGGACCTTGCCGGCCGTGGCGAGGAATTCGCGGCGGTCCTGGCTCATTTCTTCGGCTCCTTGTCGGGTGCGTGCTGGTCATGGCAGGTCGTGCAGAGCCCGCCGTCCATGTGGTTCTTCGGGTCGATCTGGGGGAACTTCGCCGGCTTGGCGACGTTCGTGAGGTGGCACGACAGGCAGAGCGTCTTCGCGTCCGGCTTCGCCGGTTTGAGGGCCGACGGGTCCGCCGCGTGCTTCGCGAGCGCGCCGTGGCAGGCTTCGCAGCCGATCCCCTTGTGCTTTCCGCCCTTCCAGCGGTCGCCCTCGTCCGTGTGGCACTCGACGCAAGCCGCGCGGCCCGCGTAGACGACCGGCTTGCTGCGCACGTCCGCGAGCGCGCCGCCGCGGTAGTGCCCGTACTGCCCGAACCCCTTCGGCACGAAGATCGCGCGGGCGACCACGAAGAGCACGATCCCCGCGAGAAAGAGCCCCGCGACGCGGACCAGGTGTTCCTTGTCCTTGAAGAGTCTGTTCATCGACGATCCACCTCGCGGATCTTGAGATAGAGGAGCACGCCGAACAGCGAGATCAGGACGGTCGCGAGGAGGAGGCCGTTCCGGCGGAACCGGTACTCCTTCCACACGTTCGCGGCGCCCTTCTTCAGCCCGTCGAGGGCCTGCGCGGTCGCGTCGGAATTGCGCGTGAAGTCGCTGCGGTCGAACGTGTGGATCCCGAGTCGCGTCTTGCGGAGCGCGTCGTTCACCGCGCTCGCCTGGAAGCGGAGCTCGTCCACGTCGAATCCGCGCTCGGCGAGGCGGTCGACGTCGTGGTTCAGCGCCTCGTGCGACGTCCGGAGCGTCGTGATCGACGCGTAAAAGTACTTCGCCGTCTCGTCGCACTTCGGCTCGCCGAACTTCGCGTGGCAGGCGTGGCAGAGGCCCTTCGGATCGTCCGAGAGCATCTCGTCCGTCGGCCGCGTGATGTCGTGCTTGCCGTGGCAGGTCTCGCACTCGGGCCAGCCGTGCTTTTCGAACGCCTTCTTGTGCGGGCTGCCGTCGAAGAGGCCGCCGTTCGCGGCGTGACACGTCCGGCACACCTGCGAGACGAACGACACCTGCGGCGGAAGAGCCGCGTGGTTGCCGTGGCAGCTGTTGCACGCCGGGGCGCCGGCGTCGTGCTTCACGAGAAGCGCGAGACCGTGGACGCTCTTCTTGTACTGCTCGAGCTGGTTCGTCGGAAGCGGCGTCACGCCGTCGTCCTTCGTGTACCCCTTCATGTACGCCGCATCGGCGTGGCACGTGCCGCAGGTCGCCGGGATGTTCTCGCGGTAGACGAGCGAGTTCGTGCTGTCGGGCGGGCGGATGCCGTGCACGCCGTGGCAGCTCACGCACTGCGCGGCTTTCGCATCCTTCTTCTCGAGGAGGAGCTGGCCGTGCTTCGACGTCCTGTACTTCAGGAGCTGGTCGACCGGCAGCGACGGGTTGTACGCCCGCATGAACTCGCTCGAGGAGTGGCAGCGCGCGCAGAACTCCGGGATCCACGAGCGGTCCTTGTGGCGGACCTCGGACGACGGCCAGCGCTTGCCGATGTCGGCCGACATCTCGAGGTCGGTGGGCTTGCCGCCGTGGCAGCCCGCGCACATGAGGCCGCCGCGCACGTGGACGTCCGCGACCACCTCGCGGATGTCGAGGTGGCGGAGCGGGTCGGTCTTCTCCCGCTTGCGGAAGAGGATCTCGTCCGGCAGGTCGGGGTTCGAGTGGCAGAGGAAGCAGTTGTCCCCGAGGACGAGCTCGACCTTGCGGTCGTCGATGTCCAGGGCGAGGAGCGCCGCGAGGTGCGTCCCGCCCGAGAGCGTCCCGGCCTTCGCGGCCGCGAAGAACAGCTGCTGCGCGTGCGTCGGGAGCGCCTTGAAGCGCGCGCGGGCCTTCTCGTCGAGAACCGGCACGCCCTTTTCGGCCGCGTCGTACATCTTCCGGAAATCCGCAGGCCAGGCCGCCTCGGCGACGTGGCCCGTCGGCGCGGCCGAGGCCGTCGCGGGAGGCGCGGCCTTCTCCTCGGCGCGCGCGGGCGGAGCGAGAAGCGCCGCGAGCGCGAGAACGGACGCGACGACCGCGCCGGACGCCCTGACGCGCCGGAAGATCGCCATCGCCGCGAGAGCCGCGAGGGCGATCCCGCCGGAGACGAGCCACGAGAGATGCGCGAAGCCGTTCAGCGCGGCCTGCAGAAGGACTGCGATCGTGAAGTCGAACGCGGAGTGCTTCCACTTCAGGCGGCGCAGGATCGTGACCGCGATCCCGATCCCGAGGATCCAGAGCGCCGCGGTGCGCGCAATCGTGTTCGCGAGGACGGGATCGGCGGTCGGGTCCTTGCCTTTCGGAACCGTCACGCCGAGGTCCCACGCTTTGAGCGTCAGGAACCCGAGGAAGAGGATGCCCGCGACGCCAAGATCCGTGAAGAGCGGGCTGGGCTTTCCCTTCGCCGCGTTGCGGTCGAGAGCCGGGATGAAGAACGCGATGCCCATGAGGACCGTCGCGAGCAGGAGACAGGCCTGCGGCCCCTCCATCCCGAGGAAGTGCGCCGGGAACTCCTTGAGCATCTGGTAGACCCACAGGAAATACCACTCGGGCTTGATGCCGGGATAAGCGGGCTTGAGCGGGTTCGCCTTCTCGCCCAGCTCCCACTCTGCGCCCGGGATGCCGGGGCCGAACGGCAGGACGACCGCGAGAAGCGCGAGGACGTTCAGGACGATGACCCACAGGAGCAGGTCGCGCAGCGCGAAATTCGGGAAGAACGGCATCCCGCGCTTCTTGACGAGCGGCGCGTGCCCGTCCTCCATCGGCTCGGCCATGCCTTGGCGCTGGATGAAGAGGAGGTGGCCGCCGATGAGGCCGGCCATCACGAGCGGCAGGATGCAGACGTGCAGGGCGAAGAAGCGGTAGAGCGTCTGCACGGAGACTTCCTCGCCGCCGCGCAGGACGCGCAGGAGCCACGGCCCCACGACGGGCACGGCCTTCACGGAGTCCGTGCCGACGGCCGTCGCGAAATAGCTCAGCTCGTTCCACGGGAGGAGATAGCCCGAGAAGCCGAACCCGAGGACGAGCCCGAGCATCGCGAAGCCCGAGTACCACGTCAGCTCGCGCGGCTTGCGGTAGGCCTTCACGAACAGGACGCTGAACAGGTGCGCGAGGACCGAGAGGCTCATGAGGTGCGCCGACCAGCAGTGGATTGACCGGATGAGCCAGCCGAACGGGACGCGGCCCACGAGGACCTTCATCGACTCGTAGGACGTGTTCTCACCGACCTGGTAGTTCATGAGGAGGAGGATCCCCGTGCCGATCTGGACGACGAAGAGGAAGAGCGAGAGACCGCCGAGGTAGTACCAGAGGATCGAGTGGGCGACGGGCACTTCCTTGTGCGAGAGGAAGTCGACGAGGCCGGAGAGCTTGAAACGTTCGTCGATCGCCTCCCAGGCGCGAACGGCGAGGTTGCGGGGGGCGGGCGTGGCGCTCACGCGGCGCTCCCGCGCGAGACCGTCACGGCGCCCTTGAGGTCGCCCTCCACGTTGAAGGCGGCGAGGGGGCGCGGCGGGGGCCCCGAGATCACGCGGCCGTCCATCGCGAACTTCCCGTTGTGGCAAGCGCACCAGACGATGCCGTCGGCCGGCACGAACTGCACCGTGCAGCCCTCGTGCGTGCACTTGGCCGACATGGCCCGGAGCTTCTGGTCCTTGTCCTTGAGGAGGAGGACCCGGTCGGTGCCGAGGCGCGCGATGAGGAACCCGTTGTTCCCGAGCTCCGTCTTCTGCGCGTCCGTGAGCGTGACCTTGTTGGCGCCCCCGCCGTCCTTGAGGGGCGTCAGGTACCGCAGGACCGGATAGACGACCGCGGCCGCCCACGCCACGAAGCTCGTGCCGAGAAGCGCGTCGATCCAGCGGCGGCGCGATACGCCGGCATCCGGCTCACGAGACAGGCTGCTTTCCACCGTTCCTCCCGATCCCCCGTGGATGACGTGAATGCCCCAATTCCGCGTCCGCGTCTCGAACGCGCACACGGAAGCCTGATCTCGTTGTTGGGGGCGATGCTGCGTCCGAGGCTGGTTTTCGGCCATGATGCGATTGCTTCAAATCCTCGGCCGACCGCCCTAGACTCGATCCCATGCTTCTCGCGCCCGTCCTCCTGGCCGCCGCAGTCACCTCCCTGCCGTCTGCAGCTCCCGCGGCCGCGGGCCTGTCCGCGGGTCGCCTCTCGAATCTTGACGCCGTCATTTCGGATTCGATCGCGAAAAAAGAATGTCCGGGCGCCGTCGTGCTCGTAGGGCGACACGGCAAGGTCGTGTACCGCAAGGCGTACGGGAACCGCGCGGTCGTCCCCGCGCCCGAGCCGATGACTGCGGACACCGTCTTCGACCTGGCCTCGCTCACGAAGGTCGTCGCCACGGCGACGAGCGTCATGGCGCTCGTCGAGGACGGAAGGGTCCGCCTGCAGGACCGCGTGGCGAAGCACATCCCCGAGTTCGCCTCCGGCGGCGGCGCCCGCGACCAGGTGACGGTCGAGCAGCTCCTGACGCATCGGGCCGGGCTGGTCGCCGACGACCCGATGGCTCTCTATTCGGGATCAAGAGAAGAGATCTTTGAAAGGAAATACAGGCAGCCGCTCGTCGCGGCGCCCGGTTCGAAATTCCTGTACTCGGACGTCGGGTTCGAGGTGCTCGGAGAGATCGTCCGAAGAGTGTCCGGTCTTCCTCTCGACGAATACGCGAAGAAGCGCGTCTTCGCGCCCCTCGCAATGAAGGAAACCGGCTTCCTTCCGCTCTCCCCCTCTTCACCTTCAAAGAAATCTCCTTCTTCTCTTTCCCTTCCCCTCTCCCGCATCGCCCCGACCGAGAGAATCAACGGCGAGATCCGCCGCGGCGCCGTGCACGACCCTCGCGCGTACGCGCTCGGCGGCGTGGCAGGGCACGCGGGCCTCTTCTCGACGGCCGACGACCTCGCGCGCTTCTGCGTTGCGATGCTGAGGGGCGGCGGCGGCGTTCTTTCGCCGGCCGGCGTCGCCTCGATGATGCGCCCGCGCTTCTACGGAGACGGCGTCCTCCGCGGCCTCGGCTGGGACGTCGGCTCGAGCTACTCCACGAACCGCGGCGACCTGTTCCCGCTCGGCTCGGTCGGGCACACAGGCTGGACCGGGACTTCGATGTGGCTCGACCCGGCGACGGACACGTTCGTGATCCTCCTGACGAACCGCAACCACCCCGACGAGTCCGGCAACGTCGTCGCGCTGCGCGGCAAGGTCGCGACGGTCGTCGCGGCCGCGATCACGGACAGAAAACCGGAAGAGCTTCGAAAGGCTTCGGAGGAGACCGCGCTCCTTGCGGCCTTCGGCGCAACGAACCAGTCTTCAAGGAGCACGAGCGCGCCTTCGGCGCCTGCTTCGAAGGTGAATGGGGCTGCGGCGGCGCCGCCGCGCGTCGTGGGGCAGGTCCGGCCGGGCATCGACACACTCGAAGAAAATTCCTTCAGGCAGCTTTCCGGGATGCGCATCGGTCTGCTGACCAACCACACAGGGATTACCCGTGACGGTCGCTCGACGATTGACGTGCTCTCCTCGGGGAAGGCTCGCGCCGCGGGAGTCACCCTTTCGAAGCTCTTCTCTCCGGAGCACGGAATTCGCGGGGCGCTGGACGAGAAGGTTTCGGACTCCGTCGACGAGAAAACCGGCCTGCCCGTCCGTTCGCTCTACGGCGAGACGCCGGAGTCGCGCCGACTGCGCCCCGACGACCTCGCGGGTCTCGACGCCATCGTCGTGGACCTGCAGGACGCGGGCTGCCGCTTCTACACGTACCTCACGACGCTCGGCTACGTCCTCGAGGAGGCCGCCAAGGCGAAGGTGAAGGTCGTCGTCCTCGACCGGCCGAACCCGATCCGCGCGG
This sequence comes from Acidobacteriota bacterium, assembly GCA_016716715.1. Classification (NCBI taxonomy): domain Bacteria; kingdom Pseudomonadati; phylum Acidobacteriota; species Acidobacteriota bacterium. The sequence continues at coordinate 56,570 of JADJVE010000010.1, forward strand.
ACGTCTCGGAAGGGCCGCCCGCCGACGCGGACGCGCTCACGTTCGTCGCGTACCACCCGATCCCGATCCGAACGGGTATGACCATCGGGGAGCTCGCCGCGCTCTTCAACGCCGAAAAGAAGATCGGCGCGGACCTGACCGTCGTGAAGCTGGCCGGCTACTCGCGCGACCTCTGGTACGACGAGACGGGCCTCCCGTGGGTGAACCCGTCGCCGAACCTGCGCTCCGTCACCGAGGCCGCCCTCTACCCCGGCGTCGGGCTTCTCGAGACGACGAACGTCTCCGTCGGCCGCGGCACGGACACGCCGTTCGAGCAGTTCGGCGCGCCGTGGATGGACGGGCCGCGTGTCGCGGCCACGCTGAACGCGCGTGGGATTCCGGGCGTGCGCTTCACGGCCGTCCGGTTCACGCCGTCCTCGTCCGTCTTCAAAGGCGAGAGCTGCTCGGGCGTCCGCATCACGGTCGTGAACCGCGACGCGGTGAACGCCGTCGCCCTCGGCTTCCATGCTGCGACGGCGCTCCGCGACCTGCACCCGAAGGACTGGAAGTCCGACCGTTTCAGCCGCCTCCTCGTGAACGCCGCCGCTCTCGCCCGCTTCCAGCGCGGCGAGACGGCCGGCGAGATCACGGGAGCGTGGGCGGCCGGCGCGATGGAGTTCGAGAAACGCCGGGCCGCCTTCCTGCTCTACTGACCTACTTCGTCCCCTTCAGGTTCTGCTCGAAGAAGCGGATCACGTGCCCCATCGAAAGCACCTGGTTCGCGCGCTTGCTCGCGCCGTGGCCTTCGTCCGCGAAGAGGATGAGCGGCGCGGGGATGCCGCGCTTCTCGAGGAGGTCGTGGACCTGAATCGCCTCCCCCGCCGGCACGCGCGGGTCGTTCACGCCCTGGATCACGAGGAGCGGCGCCTTCACGCGGTCGAGGTACGTCACGGGGCTGAGCTTCTTCAGGGCATCGGCGTCCTTGTCGGGGTCGCCGTACTCCGAGATGCGCAGGATCCGACGGTACGGCGCCGTGTTGCGAAGAAACGTCTCGAGGTTCGAGATGCCGACCTCCGCCGCGCCCGCGTCGTACGTCCCGGCGAACATCGTCATCGCGACGAGCGTCGCGTACCCGCCGTAGCTGCCGCCCGTGACGCCCACTTTCGGCGCCTTCCCGTTGCGGCCCCAGTTCGCGCGGATCCACTTCCCGGCGTCGTCGATGTCCGAGATCACGTCGAGGCGCTTCGGCCCGTTGTCGGCGTCCAGCCACGTCTTGCCGTAGCCGTCGCTCCCGCGCACGTTCGGCTCGACGTAGACGAAGCCCGCGTCGACGAACATCTGCGCGTACGGCGAGAAGCCGGGCGTCGCCTGCGCCTCCGGCCCGCCGTGGAACTCGACGATCACGGGGCACGGATCCTGAGCGGCGTTCTCCCCCGGCGCGCAGCCCTTCGGAAAGCGCACGAACATCGGGATCTTCGTGCCGTCCTTCGCCGGGTACGTCATGAGTTTCGCGGAGACGAACGCCGGGAGATCGACTTCGGGCGCCGACGGGAGGACCCACTGCGTGAGGATCTTCTTTTCCCAGTCCCAGACGTAGCTCGTGCGCGGGGCCTGGGCCGTCTCGACGCCGATCGTGACGAAGCGCCCGTCCGGCGTGGCCGAGCCCGCGTAGACCTGGTCGGCGTCCTTCGGGAGCGGGAGATCCACCGGGGCAAACGTCTTCGCGTCGAGGACCTTAAGGCGCGAGTACCCGCCGTCGTTGAGCGAGGCGTAGACGTGGCGGCGCGGGAGGTCGATCGAGAACCCCGCGACGTCCATCCCGGCCGGAGCGAGAACCTCGACGAAGCTCTTCGCCGTCGCGTCGCCGCCTTTCTTCCAGCGGTAGAGGCGCCGGAAGTCCGAGAACTTGTTCGTCCGGACGAGGAGCTCGTCCGGCTGGGCCGCGTACGCCGCGTCCCACTCCGTCGCCTCGCCCGCACCGAGAAGCGGCGTGAACGCCTTCGTCGCGGGCACGTACTCGGCGTACTCGGTCGAGAACGAGCCCGTCGCCTTCACGAGCAGGAGGCGCAGGCCGGCGCCCGTCCCCGCGTGATCCGCGACCGCCCAGAGGCCCTTCTCCCCGAAGACGAGCGTCTTCGTCCCCGACGCGAGGTCGTAGCGGTAGATCGCATAGCTGTCGGCCGCGACGTCGTTCGCGTGGAAGTAGAGGTCCTTCCCGTCCTCCGAGACGAAGTCGAGGAACGTCTGGACCTTCTCCGTCTTCTGGACCGTCTTCAGCGCCCCGCCGCCGGCCGGCTGCAGGTAGAGGCCGGGATTCTCCTGTCCGCCGACGTCGCGCGACAGGACGAGCCACTTGCCGTCCGGCGTGACCGCGTCGATCGACGTCCGGTCCTCGCCGCCCGTCATCTGCACGGGGAACGCCTTCGGGGCGTTCAGGCGGAAGACCTGCGACGTGCCCGTGATGCGCCAGCCGAAATAGAGGCTCGAGCCATCCGGCGAGACGATGCCGAGGCCGGGCGAGCGGACGTCGAGCATCGTCTGGATGCGCCGCGAGACTGCCCCGTCCAGAGGAGGCGCCGCGTACTTCGCGACGACGGAGGCCGGAACGCTCTCGGCGCCGTGGCCGGAATAGCCGGGCTGCTGGGAAAACGCGGAAGACGAACCCCCGGCGGCAAGAAGCGCGACGAGAACGGCCGCGGCGCGAACACCCTTCATAGAGATCTCCTTAGAAGGTAATACGGTCGGCCCCGCAGCAGGTTTCGGCGGAGCGCGCACTCCGCCGCCCACTCCCCTCTTACCCTTCTAAGAAATCCCCCGGGCGCGAAGCGCGCCGCGCCGTCAGCCTCCGAGCTTCGCCCGGATGGCCTCGACGCGCTTGCGGTTCACGCCGAGGTCCGAACGCCCGACGCGCGAGGCCGAGCGGACGTTCACGACCTTCGCGGCCTCGTCCACCTCGAGCTCCACGTCGTCCACGAAGCCGAACAGCGCGCTCTTGAAGGTCAGGCGGACGTACCCCGGCGCCTCCTCCGCGACCCTCGTCCGGGGGAAGGAGAGTGCCGCCGCCTTGACACGGGCGAGAGCGTCGGCCGCCGGGCCGGTGAACGGAAACGGCGCGATGCGGTGCGCCTCGTCCGTCGCCGTGGACAGGACGCAGTTCGGCGTGGCCGGGCAGGGCGATAGACGCGACATGGGCGGGGCTCCTGTGCAGGCAGAGGCGAAGACAGCTGCGAACGCGAGAGCTGCGGGGCGAAGTCGAGTGTTCACCCTGACTCTACGCCGGCCGGGCCAGGGACGGTTTCTCTTCTCCGCGTGCCGGCGCGGCCTGCGGGACCGGCTGCGCCAAAGGCGGCGCCGCCTTCGGCGTCACCCGGCGGAACGCCGAGCGGGCGGCTGGCCAGCCGGAGAGGATCGCCTGCGCGATCCCGCTGCCGGTCCGCTCGGCGTGCGCGACGAGGAGCGGCACGAGCGCCGCGTCGTCCGCGGGCGAGAGCGCGTCGACCGTGACGAGCTCCGTGTTGCAGCGCGTCGAAAAGAGCGCGTCCTCGTCGAGGACGTAGGCGAGGCCGTTCGTCATCCCGGCGCCGAAGTTCGCGCCCGTCCTTCCGAGGACGACGACCGTCCCGCCCGTCATGTACTCGCAGCCGTGCGCGCCGACGCCCTCGACGACGGCGACGGCGCCGGAGTTCCGCACGGCGAAGCGGTCGCCCGCCCGGCCCGCGGCGAAGAGGCGCCCCGCCGTCGCGCCGTAGAGCGCCGCATTGCCGAGAAGGGCCTGCTCCCGCGCCCGCGCGATGTACCCCGCGCGCGGGTACGGGCGGATCACGATCTCGGCGCCCGAGAGGCCCTTGCCGACGCCGTCGTTCGCCTCGCCCTCGAGCTCGAGCGTCAGGCCGCGGATCGCGAACGCCCCGAAGCTCTGCCCCGCCGGGCCGCGGAACTTGAGGCGCACGGCGCCGGGCGGCAGCGACCCGAACGTCCGGACGAGCTCGCCGGAGAGGTGCGTGCCGACCGAGAGGTTGTGATTGCGCACCTCGAACGTCCCGGAGTAGGCGCGGCCCGTGCCGAGGCTGACGGCGACGTGCGGCGCGAGCTCGCTGTCGAGGGACGGGAACTGCGGCCCCGTGCGCGGCCGGTCGTTGCGCAGCTGCATCCGGCGGCGAGGGGATGCCTCGTCGCCGGCCCTCTGGAGGAGCAGCGACAGGTCGAGGAGCCGCGACCGGGGCGACTCGGGGCGTTCGATGCGCGTCAGGAGGTCCGCGCGGCCCACGATCTCGTCGATCGTCCGCGCGCCGAGCGACGCGAGGAGCTCGCGCACGTCCTCCGCGAGGTGAAGGAAGTACGCCATGACCATCTCGGGCGTCCCGCGGTACTTCTTCCGGAGGTCCTCGCGCTGCGTCGCGACGCCCGTCGGGCACGTGTTGAGGTGGCACTGGCGCGCCATCGCGCAACCGGCCGCCACGAGCGGCGCCGTCCCGAAGCCGAAAGCCTCGGCGCCGAGGCAGGCGGCGATCACGACGTCCTTCGCCGTGCGCAGGCCGCCGTCCACGCGCACCTCGATCCGGCGCCTGAGGCCGTTCTCGACGAGCGCCTGCTGCGTTTCGGCGAGGCCGAGCTCCCACGGCGAGCCGGCGTGCTTGATGGAGGAGAGCGGCGAGGCTCCCGTGCCGCCCGAATGGCCCGCGATGAGGACGTAGTCGGCGAACGCCTTGGCGACGCCGGCCGCAACACGCCCGACGCCGGCCTCCGACACGAGCTTCACGCCGATTCGCGCCTTCGGGTTGACCTCCTTCAGGTCGTGGATGAGCTGCGCGAGGTCCTCGATCGAGTAGATGTCGTGGTGCGGCGGCGGCGAGATGAGGGCGATGCCCGGCACCGCGTGCCTCAGGCGCGCGATGAGGGGCGAGTTCTTGTGCGCGGGCAGCTGGCCGCCCTCGCCCGGCTTGGCGCCCTGCGCGACCTTGATCTCCAGCTCGTCGGCGCGGACCAGGTACTCCGCCGTCACGCCGAAGCGCGCCGAGGCCACCTGCTTGATCTTGTTGTCCCGCCGCTCGGCGCCCGAGCCCGTCCACGTGGCGGGGTCCTCGCCGCCCTCGCCGGAGTTCGAGCGCGCGCCGAGGCGGTTCATCGCGATCGCGAGCGTCTCGTGCGCCTCGGGCGAGAGCGCCCCGAGCGACATCGCCGAGACGATGAAGCGCTTTGCGATCTCGGAAGCGGACTCGACCTCCTCGACGCCGACGGGAGCCGCCGGGGCGAAGCCGACCAGATCCCGAGGGACGGACGGGGCGCGGGCGTCCGCCTTCGTCCGGAATTCCGCCCACGCCTCCTCCGAGCCCTTCGCGGCCTTCTGCAGCGAGACGACGACGGGCGGCGCCCACGCGTGCTCCTCGGCGTCCTTGCGGTACCGCACGCGGCCGTGGTCCGGCAGCGCGACGCCCTCGAACGCGGCCCGGTGCGCGGATAGAGCGTCCTCGGCGATCTCGGCGAAGCCGAGGCCGCCCAGCGGCGACGCCGTCCCTCGGAAGCACTTCTCCATGACCTCGGGACCGAGGCCGAGCGCGTCGTACACCTGCCCGCCGCAGTAGGACGACAGAGCCGAGATCCCCATCTTCGCGAGGACCTTCCTCAGGCCCTTCTCCGCCGACGCGCGAAATGCGGCCGCCGCGTCGCCTTCGATTCCGTCCTTCGCCGCGAGCGCGCGGACGGAGGCGAGCGCGAGCCACGGGTGCACCGCCTCGGCGCCGAAGCCGTGCAGGACCGCCAGGTGGTGGACGTCGCGCGCGTCGCCGGCCTCGACGACGAGGCCGACGCGGTAGCGGAGGCCGGCGCGCAGCAGGTGTTCGCGTACGGCGCCGAGCGCGAGGAGCGCCGGGATCGCCGCGCGCTCCCGGGTCATACCCTTGTCCGTGATGACGAGGATCTCCGCGCCCGCGCGCACGGCTTCCTCCGCACGCACCGCGAGCGCGTCGAGCGCGGCGACGAGGCCCTCGGCGCCGGAGGCCGCCTCCCACGTCGCGTCGAGGACGACCGGCCCGAACTCGGCGGCCGCGCGGATCGCTGCGGCGTCGTCCTCGAGGAGGACGGGGTGCTCGAGACTCAGGAAGTGCGCGTCGCCCGGCTCCTCGAGGAGGAGCGAGCCGCCCCTCCCGAGGTCCATGCGCAGCGACATGACCGCCGTCTCGCGCAGCGAGTCGATGGGCGGGTTCGTGACCTGGGCGAAGCGCTGGCGGAAGAACGCGTAGAGCGGCTGGGGCGACTTCGAGAGCGGCGGGATCGGCGCGTCGTCGCCCATCGAGAAGACGGGCTCCTGCCCGGCCGCCGAAGGCGCGAGGACGTAGCGCAGATCCTCCACGCCCCACCCGTGCGCCGCCTGCCGGAGGAGAAGCTCGGGTTCCGGCAGGGCCTCCCGGGGGCGCGGCGAAGGGGTCACGTGCCTCACGTGGCGCCCGGCCCACTCCCCCCACGGACGGCGCAGCGCGAGGCGCGACTTCACGTCCGCGTCGAGGAGGATCTCGCCGGTCGCCGTGTCGACCGCGATCGTCTCGCCGGGGCCGAGGCGGCCGCTCGCGACGACGTGCTCGTGGTCGAGATCCACGATTCCCGCCTCGGACGCGGCGGCGACGTGGCCGTCGTCCGCGATCTTCCAGCGCAGGGGCCTGAGGCCGGAGCGGTCGAGGTGCGCGCCCGCGACGATGCCGTCCGTGAACGCGACGGCCGCCGGGCCGTCCCACGGCTCGATAAGACCGGCGTGAAAGTCGTAGAACGCGCGGAGCGCCTCCGGCAGGTGCCCCTGCGGCGCGTCCGGGATCAGCATCGTGAGGGCGTGCAGCGGGTCGCGCCCCGAGCGCACGAGGAGCTCGAGCGCCTCGTCGAGGCTCGTCGAGTCGCTGCCCTCGTCCGTGAGAACCGGGAGCAAGCGCCGGAGGCGGTCGCCCCAGAGCGGCGAGGACAGCTCGGGCTCGCGCGCGCGCATCGCGTTGCGGTTGCCCCAGAGCGTGTTGATCTCGCCGTTGTGCGCGAGGAGGTGGAACGGCTGCGCGAGCGCCCAGCTCGGAAGCGTGTTCGTCGAGTAGCGCTGGTGGAAGACGGCGACGCTCGTCGCGTAGTCGGGATCCTCGAGGTCCGGGTAGAACGCCTTCAGCTCCGTCCCGGTGAGAAGCGCCTTGTAGACGAGCGTCCGGTGCGAGAGCGACACGACCCAGAAACCGTCGAGCCCCTCGGCCCGGGCGTGGCGCGCGGCGACGCGGCCCGCGAGGTACAGGCGGCGCTCCCACTCGTCCGCGTCGGCGAGAGGCGGCGGCGTCAGGAGCGCGTGCACGACGGACGGCCGCGACGTCCCGGCCCAGCCCCCGAGGCGGCCCGTCCGGACCGGCACGTCGCGCCAGCCCGCGAACGGCAGTCCCTCGTCCGCGAAGGTCTTCTCGACGAGAGCGGCCGCTTTCACCTCTCCGCCGCGAGGGAAGAAGAACGTCCCGACGCCGATCGGGGCGCCCTCGGCCAGGAAAATCCCGCGTCGCGCCGCGTCGCGCCGGAAGATCGGCTCGGGGATGCGCGTCAGAATTCCAGCGCCGTCGCCCGTCCGGTCGCTGCCCGTGGCGCCGCGGTGGGCCACACGGGAGAGGCCGCCGAGCGCGAGGCGCAGGACGCGGTGCGAGGACTGGCGCGGGTGCGCGACGAAGCCGACGCCGCAGGCGTCGTATTCGCGGTACGGGTTTCGACCGGCGTCGACCCCGTCCGTCCAGCGTCTCCGTCCTCCCTCGGCGCCCTCGGGCATCCCGGCTCCTTTCCTTCATTCTTAGTGCCCCTGAAACGAAAAAGCCCGCTCGGATGAGCGGGCTTGGGGGGTTCCGTTCGCCTTTCTCGGCTAATCCCCTCGCCCACTCGCCCGCGTGCGCTTGACGAGAACGAGGCCAATGGCCTCATTCCCGGTAAGGATCGACGCGATGAGGGCCAGGGCGATGGACGTCATGACGCGCGGAGTATGGGGAGCGGGACCCTCCGAATCAAGATAGATTCAGAAGAGAAGATTTTCTGCGAAGGAGGGGAAAAAGATGCCCGAACGTCCCCGTACGAGCTCGCGACGAGCGTTTGCGAAGACTCTCGCGGTGGCGGCCGCGGCCCCCGCCCTCCTCCCGGCCGCCGCCCTCGGCCAGACCGCGGCGCCTCCGCCCGCGGCGACGCCCTTGCCGACGCCCGTCCCGACCCCCGAAGCCCCGTCCTCCGTGGCCGAGGCGCTCACGGAGGTCGTCCGGATCCGCTGGGGCAAGCACCTGTCCGGCGAGCAGCTCGGGGACGTCGCAAAGGCCATCGACGGAAGGCTCAAAGGCGCCGAGGCGATGAAGAAGGTGAAGCTCACGAACGCGGACGAGCCCGACGTCGTGTTCGTCGCCGCACCTGGAAGGCGGCCGCTGATGGCGCCCCTCGCCGACGACGTCTTCTTCCTCTCCGTCGCCGACCTCTCGAAGCGCATCAAGGCAAAGCAGCTCTCGCCCGTCGCGCTGGCGGAGGGATACCTCGACCGGCTCGAGCGCATCGGGCCGAAGCTCGGAGCCGTCGTGACCGTCACGCGCGACCTCGCCCTGAAAGAAGCGAAGGCCGCCGAAGCCGAGATCGCGGCCGGGAAGTGGCGCGGGCCCTTGCACGGGATCCCGTACGGCGCCAAGGACCTCCTCGCGACCAAGGGCATCCCGACGACGTGGGGCGCGCAGCCCTTCCGCGACCAGGTCTTCGATTTCGACGCCACCGTCGTCACGAGACTCCGGGACGCCGGCGCCGTCCTCGTCGCCAAGCTGGCGATGGTCGAGCTCGCGGGCGGCTTCGGCTACAACAACGCCGACGCGTCGTTCACCGGTCCGGGCCGGACGCCCTGGAACACGCAGTTCTGGTCGGGCGGCTCTTCCTCGGGTCCGGGGGCCGCGACGGCGGCGGGCCTCGTCGCGTTCTCGATCGGCTCGGAGACGTCCGGCTCCATCGTCACGCCCGCGGCGTTCTCGGGCGTGACGGGGCTCAGGCCCACGTACGGACGCGTGAGCCGGCACGGGGCGATGGCGCTCTGCTGGACGCTCGACAAGCTCGGCCCGATGTGCCGGAGCGCCGAGGACTGCGGCCTCGTGCTGGCGGCGATCGCGGGCCGGGACCCGATGGACGCCACGTCCGTGAACCGCCCGTTCCGGCCCGCGGCACCGGCGCTGAAGGGAAAACGTCCGCGGATCGGCGTCATCAAGGGTTCGTTCGAGAAGACGCAGCCCGAGGTGCGGAAGAACTTCGAGGAGTCGCTCAAGGTTCTCGGAACGTTCTGCGACGTCGTCCCGGACGTCGAGTTCCCCGACTTCCCGTACGGCCCCGCCGTCGGCACGATCGTCTCGGCCGAGGGCGCGAGCGCCTTTCGCGATCTCGTCGAGAGCGGCCGCGCGAAGGAGCTGAAGGTCCCGAACGACCGGTGGGGCGGCTATGCGGCCTCGATGACGCTCGCCGTCGACTACATCCAGGCCATGCGCCTCCGGGCGCCGGTGAAGAAGGCGCTCGACGCGCTCTATGCGAAGTACGACGCGCTCGTCTCGCCGGCACGCGCGAGCGTCTCGTACCCGATCGGGCCCGACTTCGAAAAGGTCTACCCCGGCATCAGCGGCGGGCCGGGCGTCATCGGCGCCGGCAACCTCGCGGGCCAGCCTGCGCTCGTGGTGCCGAACGGCTTCGGCGAGAACGGCCTTCCGACGGCGTTCCAGTTCACGGGCCGCGCGTTCTCGGACGAGAGGCTCGTGTCTCTCGGCGCCGCCGTGCAGGAGCGAACCGAGTGGCATCGGAAGAGGCCGCCCGTTTGAGCGCCCGCACGCTCGGCGTCGCGTTCGGCATCGCCCTTTTCCTCGGCGCCTCTCCCCATTCCATGAGGGCGGAGGACGCCGTCGCGTACGTCCTCGACGCGACGGACATTGTCGCCTCGGGCCGGATCCGCGTCGAGATCGCGCTCCCCGTTCCCGTCCCGGCCCCGGCCGCACTCGTCGTGCCCCGCAACTACCCGGGCGGCTACGCCTTCGTGCTGTACGACGGCACCATCGAGAACGTGAGGGGCGTCTCGCCGGACGGGACTACGCTTGTCGTCGCGCGCGACCCGTACGGCCCACGCTGGTCCCTCGGGAAGGCCGGCCAGCGCGTCGCGCGCGTGGTTTACGAGATCGACGTTGCGCGGATGGAACGCGAGATCCACGACGCCGTCGCGACCTCGAAGGTCAGGCCGCGCTACGCGGGGTTCCTCGGCTACTCCATCTTCGGGTACGTCGACGGCGAGGAGCGGCGGCCCGCGTCTCTCGAGATCCGCGCGCCCGAGGGCTGGGCCGTCCTCACGACGCTCGCGCCCGCCGTGCCCGCGCTCGCCGGCAAGGCCTCCGGCCGGGCTCCCGACTACGACACGCTCGCGGATTCGCAGGTCCTCATGGGTCCGGACATGAAGCTCTCCCGCCTTTTGGGCGTGATCCCGCTCGTCTTCGCGGCCTACGTCGAGTGCGAGGCCGACCTCTCCCTCGAGAGCGCGCTCGCCCGGACGGCGCTGGATCGCGTCCAGGCGTACTTCGGCGACGCGCCGTTCCGCCAGTACACGGTCCAGCTCGAACTCCTTGAGCCCCTCGCGGGCCACGGCTACGGCTTCAGCCAGGAGCACGTCGACAGCGGAACGTTCAGCCTGTCCCCTGAGCGCGCGACGACGGCGAAGACGAGCGCGGACGAGCGCGACCAGACGCTCGTGAACTACGCGCACCACATGGCGCACAGCTGGATCCCGAAGCGCGCGTACGGCGCTGGCTACTCCCCGCACACGTGGGAGGCGCCGCCCGTCCTCGACACGATCTGGTTCAACGAGGGCTTCGGCCGGTACGCCGCGGTCCAGGCGCTCGCGGACGGGATGCCGCCCGCCGAGGGCGCCGCGTTCCGCACGCGAACGCTCGGGCGGCTGAGGGCGATCCTCGACGAGGCGCCGCCGTTCATCCGCCGGATGCCGCTCGTCGAACTCTCGAGATCCGCCTCGTTCCTCTACTCGGCCGACTTCCGGATCGGCAGGAGCACGTTCTCGCGGGGCGCGCTCATGGCCGCCGAGATGGACGACAAAATCCGCGCGGCATCGGGCGGGGCGAAGAGCCTCAAGGACGGTCTCCGTGCTCTCCTGCGGGCGCCGCACCCTTTCCGAACCGAAGACCTTCCCGTAATCTTCCAAAGCGCCACCGGCGTGGACGTCCGTGAGATCCTCGAACACTGGATGAAGGAGACGAAACGATGAAACGCACGCTCGCCCTGCTCGCCGTCGCGGTCCTCGCGGCCGCCGGCTGCTCGACCCTCTCGGTTTCGACGGACTACGACAAGACCGCCGACTTCTCGTCCTACAAGACGTTCACGTGGAAGGACACCGGCGAGCTCAAGGACTCGCTCTGGAGCAAGCGGATCGAGGGCGTGTTCTCGGACACGCTCGCGGCGAAAGGCCTGAAGAAGGTCGATTCCGGCGGCGATCTCTGGGTCGCGGCGCACCCGCGCCTCTCGAAGGAGACGCAGATCAACACGTACAACACCGGCTGGGGCTACGGCTACGGCTGGTACGGCTACGGCGGCATGGGGATGGCGACCACCACCGTGACCGAGATCCCCGTCGGCACGCTCATGATCGACCTCGTGGACGCGAAGAAGAAGGAGCTCGTCTGGCGCGGCGTCGCGAGCGACACGCTGAACACCGACCCGAACCGCACCGCCGAAGACCGCGAGAAGAAGCTGCGCGACGTCGCGGCGCAGATGTTCGCGAACTACCCGCCGAAGAAGTAAACCGCACATAAGGGAGAATCACGACATGAAGACGATCACCAGCTTCCTCCTCCTCGCCCTCGCGGGCTCCGCCTCCGCCGCCGAGACCTTCACCGCCAGCGCCGAATCGAAGAGCGCCGGCGGCAGCGTGCTCAAGGCGCCGGTCACGATCTCGTACACGAGCTTTTCGACGCCTGCCGAGCGCGACGCGATCGCCGCCGCGCTGAAGAGCGGAGGCCACGAAGCCGCGCGCAAGGTCCTCCTCGGCATGAAGGACATCGGCGTGATCGAGGCCCCCAAGAACACGGTCAAGGTGAAATACGCGTTCGCCCGCCCCATGGGCTCGGGCCGGCTCCTGACCGTCGTCGCCGCGGAGCCGCTGGCGGCGCTCAAGTCGGACTTCTCGGGGAAGCAGCCCAAGCCCGGCTACGACCTCACGCTCGCCGTCCTCATCCTCGACGCGGACGGCAAGGGGGATGGCGAGATCACCCCGGCGGCGAAGATCAAGCTCCGCGAGGACGGCGCGCTCACGACGGAGGACGCGTCTACCGAGACGATCTTCCTCAAGGGTGTCGCAAAGAAATAGCGTGAATCGCCTGCTGCGCGAGCCCCTCGCGCACTTCCTGGCGATCGGCGCCGCGCTGTTCCTGTTCTTCGCGTGGAAGGGCGGCGCCGGTGCCGCGTCCGGCCGCATCGTCGTGACGCGCGCGCGGCTCGAGTCCCTCGCCGCCGGCTTCGCGCGCACGTGGCAGCGGCCGCCGACCGCCGTGGAGCTGAAGGGCCTCGTCGACGGCTACGTCCGCGAGGAGATCGCCGTGAGGGAGGCCATGGCGACCGGCCTCGACCGCGACGACACGATCATCCGCCGGCGCCTGAAGCAGAAGGTCGACTTCCTGGCCGAAGACCGCATCGACGCTTCTCCCCCGAGCGAGGCCGAACTCTCCGCGTGGCTGGCCGCCCACCCCGACCTCTACCGCGCCGAGGAGCGCGTCGCGTTCCGGCAGGTCTGCCTGACGCCGGAGAAGCGCGGCGGACCCGCCGCCGCGGAAGCCGAGGCGAAGCGCCTCGCGACCGCTCTCGAGAAGAAGGGCCCCGGCGCCGAGGCCGAGGGCGACAGCCTGCTCCTTCCCCCCGACATGCCGCTCGCGCCGAAGGGCGAGATCGCGCGCGTCTTCGGGAGCGAGTTCGCGGACGCCGTCGTGAGGATCGAGCCGGGGCACTGGACAGCGCCCGTCCCGTCGGGCTTCGGAGTCCACGCCGTCCTCGTCCTCGAAAGGACCGCCGGACGCGCGCCCGCGCTCGCGGACGTGCGCACGGCCGTCGAGCGCGACTACACCGCCGACCGCAGGACGAAGGAACTCGAGGCCCTCTACGCGCGCCTTCTGGCGAAGACGAAGGTCGTGATCGAAACGGCGCCGGAGAAGAAGTGAGGGCGCGCGCCGGCCTCGTCCTCGCGGCCGTGCTCGCGGCGGCGCTGCCCGCCCACAGCCACGAGAACCGCCCCGGCTTCCTCGAGATGGAGGAGAAGTCGCCCGGCGTCTACGCGTTCCTCTGGAAGGCGCCCTACGGCGGCGAGACCGAGATCCACATCGCGCCGGTCCTGCCGCCGGGCTGCGCGCTCGCGACTTCCGGCGGCCAGCAGCTCACGACGAGCGCGATCCTCGTGCGCGGCACGCTGCGCTGCGAGGGCGGCGTCGCCGGCAAGACGATCGCGATCGACGGCCTCGCGTCCACGGCCACCGACGTCCTCGTGCGCGTGCGGCACGCGGACGGCCGCCTCGAGAGCCACCTCGTCGGCCCCGCGGCGCCGTCCGTCACGCTCGGGGGATCGACCACCGGCACGCAGCGCGCGCTTTCGTACCTGAAGCTGGGCGTCGAGCACATCCTCATGGGCGTCGACCACCTGCTCTTCGTCCTTGGCCTCCTCCTCATCGTCTCGGACCGCTGGATGCTCGTGAAGACGATCACGTCCTTCACGATCGCCCACAGCCTCACGCTCGCGGTGGCGACGCTCGGCTTCGCGTCGGCGCCCCTCCCGCCGCTGAACGCCGCCATCGCGCTCTCGATCCTCTTCCTCGGGCCCGAGATCGTGCGGACGTGGCGCGGCGAGACGAGCTTCACGATCCGCCACCCCTGGGTCGTCGCGTTCGCGTTCGGCCTCCTGCACGGGTTCGGATTCGCAAGCGGCCTGACGGCCATGGGCCTCCCGAAGGCGGAGATCCCGCTCGCCCTCCTTCTCTTCAACGTCGGCGTCGAGATCGGGCAGATGTTCTTCGTCGCCGTGATCCTCCTCCTCGAGCGCTCGTTCCGGACGCTCGCCATCCGCTGGCCGCGCTGGGCCGAGGCGCTGCCGGGGTACGCCGTCGGGTCGCTCGGCGCGTACTGGACGATCCAGCGCACCGTCATGCTCTTCGGAGGCGCGCGATGAGCGCCCGGCGCCGGCCGTCGCCGGAGGGCCTCCTCGCGCTCCTCGTCCTCGCTCTCGCGATGGCCCCCGCCCGCGCGCACATCCAGGCGGGCGAGGCGGCCGGATTCTTTTCCGGCTTCCGCCACCCCGTCTCGGGCCTCGACCACGTCCTCGCGATGGTCTCCGTCGGCCTCTGGGGCGCGCAGCTCGGCGCCCCCGCCGTCTGGCTCCTGCCCGTCGTCTTCCCGATGGTCATGGCGTTCGGCGGGTTCCTCGGCCTCGCGGGCGTGCCGCTCCCGGGCGTCGAGATCGCGATCGCGCTCTCTGCGGTCCTCCTCGGTCTCGCCGTCGCCCGCGAAGCCCGGCCGCCCCTCGCGGTCGCCGCGGCGCTCGTCGGCTTCTTCGCGATCTTCCACGGGCACGCGCACGGCACCGAGCTGCCGCCCGGGCAGAGCGGGATCCTCTACAGCATCGGGTTCGTCGTCGCGACCGGCCTGCTCCACCTCTCGGGCATCGCCGTCGGCCTCATCCACCGCTGGTCCTGGGGCCGCATCGCGCTGCGTGTTGCGGGAACTCTGGTGACGATCGCCGGATTCGGATTTCTCTGGAAGGCGATTCGATGAGGACGCGTGTACCGGGCGCGGGAGCGCTCGCGCTCCTCGCCGCTCTCTTGATCCCGGCACGCGCGGACGCCCACCTCGTGACGACGGGTCTCGGGCCCGTGTACGACGGGATCGGCCACCTGCTGCTGACGCCCGAGGACCTCGTCCCGATCCTCGCGCTCGCTCTCTACGCCGGGCTTCGGGGCGCGCGCGCGGGCCGCCTCGCGCTCTTCGTCCTGCCGGTCGCGTGGCTCGCCGGCGGCCTCCTCGGCCTGAGGCTCGGCGGCGCGGCCGCGGCCGCCGCACCGCTACCGGCGCTCTCGTTCATTCTCCTCGGCATCCTCGTCGCGGCCGATGCGAAGCTCCCCGACGGCGCGGTCGCGGCGCTCGCGGCCGGCCTCGGCCTCGCTCACGGGTTCCTGAACGGGCCCGCGCTCGCGGGCACCGGCCCCGGCGCCCTCGGTCTCATCGGCATCTCCGCCGTGGGGTTCGTGATGATCGCGCTCGCGTCGGCGCTCGTCGTGTCGCTGGAGGCCCCCGCGGCGCGCATTGCCGTGCGCGTGGCCGGGAGCTGGATCGCCGCGATCGGCCTTCTCCTTTTAGGCTGGGTGTTCCGCACGCGCGGCGCCCTCGCGCTCCTCCCCGGTATTCTCGTAGGATGAGCAACACCATGGGAGCGCTCCTCTTCTTCGGCGCCGCCTTCCTCCTGACCCTGGGCTGCCTCGAGGCGGGCATCCGGATCGGGCGCCGCGCCCTTTCCGGACCCGACGCGCACCGGCCCGCGGGCCTCGGCACGGTCGAGACCGTCGCGTTCGGCGTCCTCGGCCTCCTCCTCGCGTTCACGTTCTCGGGCGCCGCATCCCGGTTCGACGCCCGCCGGGCGCTCATCGTCGAGGAGGCGAACGACATCGGGACCGCGTGGCTTCGGCTCGACGTCCTGCCGCCCGCCTTCCAGCCCGCGCTGCGCGACGCGTTCCGGCGCTACACGGACTCGCGCATCCTCATGTACCGGAAGGTCGCCGACCTGGATCTCGACGGCGCCCGCGCCGAGTTCGCACGCTCGACCGCGATCCAGAACGAGATCTGGGCGGGGGCCGTGGCCGCGTGCCGCGAAGCCCCCTCGCAGGCCACGATCGTCCTCCTCCCCGCGCTCAACGCGATGATCGACATCACGACGACGCGCCTTGCCGCCACGGAGATGCACCCGCCGAAGATCGTATACGCGGTCCTCTTCGTCGTCTCGTTCGGGTGTGCGCTCCTCGCGGGCTACGAGATGGGCGCGAGCGAGGCTCGCAGCTGGCTGCACGTCCTCGCGTATGCCGTCGGCGTCGCTTTCATCATCTACGTGATCGCCGACTTCGAGTACCCGCGCATCGGCCTCATCCGGATCGAGTCGATCGACCACTACCTCGAAGACGTGCGGGCCGCGATGAAATGACGTGATTCCCGGGTTTCCGGCGCGCCGCTACCCGGAGCCCCGCCGGCCGACGAAGACCGCCGTGTACGGGCAGTCCCGGTACGCCTCCTCAACCGTCCCCTCGACCAGCGCGTAGTCGGACGCCGAACGCGGGGACGGAAACGGGGACGTGAAGTCGGGAGGCGGGCCCGACCCGACGAAGCGATGGTGGTAGAGCGTTAGCGACCACGGGAAGCGCGCCAGGAGCGCGGCCCACTCGGCGAGCGTGAAGTTCGAGCGGTGGTAGTGGATCCCGCGGTTCTCCTCGAGGACGCCTTCGGTCGTGATCGGCGGGACCGCGATGACGGCCACGCCATCCGTCGAGAGGGCACCGACGGCGGATTCCAGAAACGACTCGGGATGCTCGAGGTGCTCGAGCACGTTCGAGCTGAAGACGAGGTCGAACGACCGGGGCGGGAGCGAAAGGCGCTCGCAGTCCGCCCTCTCGAACGAGATCGCCGGGTGCGAAAACCGGCGGCGCGCGAACCGCACGCTGAACGGGTCGAGGTCGATCGCGAGCACCGATTTCGCGCCCGCTTCCGCGAACACCGCCGCACCGTAGCCGGTGCCACAGCCCGCATCGAGGACGCGGGCGCCCGCGGCAAACGGCGAGGCGAGCCTGTAGAGCGACTCGTGGGCCAGGAAGAGGTCGTTGCGGACTCCCGGCCAGACCGATTCGTTGAAAGGCCTGAGGCCCGAAGCGACTTTGCGCAGTCCGTTGCGAACGCGCGCCTGCCAGTAGCGAAAGCCCGACACGAAATGCCTGCCTCACGATAGCGAGTTCCGCCGGGAGAAGAAAGCACCGCCGCTCGGCCCCGCGGACTCGAAATAGACTGCGCGTGTGACGTCCTTCGCACCGCATTTCCGGGCGCGCGCGTGGCTCGCGGTCTTCGCGCTCCTCGCCGCCGCCCGGTTCGCGACGATCGCGACGGACGCGTGGCACTGGGACGAGGTGCTCCTCTCGGACGCGGTCGCGCACGGGATCGACCTGCGCGTCCACCGGCCGCACCCACCGGGCTACCCGCTGCTCGTGGAAACAGCCGCGCTCATCCACGGCGTGGGCGTCGATCCGTACCGATCCCTCGCGCTCGTGGGCACGGCCGCAGGCATCCTCGCGGCCGCCGCGCTCGCGGCGTTTCTCGCCGCCGCCGGTCTCGACGCCGACTTCGCGTGTCTCGGCGGGCTCCTCTACGCCGTCATTCCGTCGGTGTGGCTCTTCGGGGTGCGTGGATTCAGCGACGCCCCAGCCGCGGCGGCCGTCTTCGCGTCGGCCGCCCTGCTCCTCTCCTCAGCCGAGCGGCGCTCGGCCGGCAGCGCCGCCGCCGGTTTCGTCGTCGCCGCGGCAGCCGCGGGCCTGAGGCCCCAGAGCGCCGTCGCCCTCGTGCCGCTCGGAGTCTGGGCGGCTCTTTCATGCGTGAAGTCCGGGCCGCGCGCCCGCGCGCTGCTCCTCACGGGTTTCGGCGCCGCCGCCCTCCTGAGCGCCGCCGTCTGGCTGCCAGCGGTCCGCGGATCGGGTGGATTCGCGCCGTTCCGCGAACAGCTCCTCATCCAGGCGGCCGACCTCCGTCGCAGCTCGGCCCTCTCGGCGGAGGATCTTCTGTCGTTCGCCCTCTGGAGGCGCTGGCTCGTGGACCCGTTCGGCTCGAATGCGCTCTTCGCCGCGGTCGGCGCGGCGGCGGCCGCGGGAGCCCTGCTTCGCCGGCGCACCGCGTCGCGGATACTCCTTCTCGTCCTCCCGTGGGCTCTCGTGAACGTGCCCGTCTCCACGCTCTTTGGCGCTCCCCGTTACGGGGCGCTGCTGCTCGGGGGCGTCGCGGGGCTCGCCGCGTGCGGACTCGCGGCGCTCGCCCTCCGCGCCCCGCGCCTCGGCGCGACAGCTTCCACGGCCCTCGTCGCCGCGTGCGCCTGGGTGGCGATTCCACCTGTCGTCGCCGCGGCGGCGCCGAGCCCCTCCGCCTCCGTCGTCCGCGCCGCCGCCCGTCCCCCGTACGACCGCGGGACGCTCGTCCACGACCCCGAGCTCCGGATGCACGTTTCGCGTTTCCTGCCGGGACGCGCGCAGAGCGAGATCGCGCCGGACCGCGCCGTCGCAGCGGCGGAAGGCGACGTCGTGCTGACGGCAGACCGGCGCGTGGGTGGGCTCGCGTACGAGAGGGCCTTCGGCCGCCCGGACCCGCTTCTCGCCCGCATCTCGCTCGGGTTTCTCCTCGAGACCCGGATCGGCGTTGCGCCGAAGAGGCTCTCGGTCGGAACGCGGCCGGGCGGCGGCGACGACGAGGTCGTCCGGTACGACGCGTCGATCCCCGTGGCGGTCGACGCGCCGACGGACGGGGCGGCCCTGAAAGGGACGCTCGACGTCCGCGGCTGGTGCCAGCTCCGCGGCGGCGGCGCGGTCGAGCCCGTCGAGTTCCGCGTGGACGGGGTTCTCGCGCGCGTTCTCGCGCTCGAGCGCACGCCACGCCCGGACGTCGCGGCCGCGATTCCCGAGGTCGGGGACGCCTCACGCGCGGGCTACGCGGCCCGGCTCGACGCTTCGGGCGTCGCCGCGGGCGCTCACGATCTCAAGGTCACGTTCCGTGCCGCCGATGGACGGAGGAGAATCGCCCCGCCGGTCCGCTTCGACTGGATGCCCTGACGCCAAGGAGGATCGCCATCTCCGCGGCTTTTCGCTCGCGCCGCCTCCTCGTCTGGGGCGTCCTCGCCCTCGTGTACGTCGTGTCGTACTTCCACCGGATCGCGCCCGCGGTCCTCGCGAAGGACCTCATGCGGAGTTTCACGGCGACGGGCGTGGAGGTCGCGACGATGGCGGCGCTCTACCTCTACGCGTTCGCCGCGATGCAGTTCGTCGTCGGCGCGGCCGTCGACGCGTGGGGGCCGCGCAGGGCCGTCGCGGCGGGCGCGCTCGTCATGGGCGCGGGCGGCGCGGTCTTCGCCGCCGCGCACGCGCTGCCGCTCGCCTACGGCGCGCGCGTCGTCGTCGGTGTAGGGGCCTCGGTCGTCTTCATCGGGACGTTGAAGCAGATCGGGGCGTGGTTCCGGCCCGACGAGTTCGGCACGTGGTCGGGCCTGACGCAGGTCGCCGGCAACCTCGGCGGCCTACTCGCCGCCGCGCCTCTCGCCCTCGTCGTGTCGCTCGCGGGCTGGCGCACGACGTTCGGCGGCGTCGCGGCGCTGTCCGTCGCCCTGGCGCTCCTCACGCTCTTGGTCGTCCGCGACCGGCCCGAGGAGGCGGGCTTCCCTCCGCCCGTGCCGCGCGGCCCCGTGCCGAAGCTGAGCGTCGCGCAGGGCTACCGCACCGTCTGGGGCAACCGTAAGACGTGGCCGATGTTCCTCGTCTTCTTCTGCCAGTACGGGACGCTCATCTCGTTCTCGGGTCTCTGGGCCGTCCCGTGGATGCGCGACGTCTACGGGCTCTCGGCGAAGGAGGCCGCGCAGCTCGTCTCCCTCGTCGGGCTCGGCGTCGTCTTCGGCGCGCCGGCCGCCGGGTACCTGTCGGATCGCGTCCTCCGCGCGCGCCGGCTGCCGTACGTCCTCTTCACGTTCGCCTACACGGCCGTCTGGGCCGCGATCGCCGTCCCGGCCGGCGGCCCTCCGCGCGTCCTCCTCGGCCCGCTCTGCTTCCTCGTCGGCCTCACGGCGAGCAGCTTCACGCTCACGTGGGTTCTCGCGCGGGAGGTCAACCCGCCGCGCTTCTCCGGAATCGCCACGGCCACGGTGAACGCCGGCGGCTTTCTCGGGGCGGCCGTCATGCAGAGCGTGCTCGGCCGCATCCTGGACGCCCACTGGCTCGGAGTCATCGAGCAGGGCGCCCGGCGCTACCCGGCGGCGGGCTATCACGCCGCGTTCCTCGCTGCGCTCGGGACGCTCCTCGTGGCCTGTGCCGGGACGCTCTTCGTTCAGGAAACCTTCGGGAAGCACGAGGCGGATTGAGACTCCCCCTCTAGAATGCGGCGCATGACGCGCCGCCCGCTCCGCTTCCTCGCCGCCGCCGTCCTCTTCCTCGCCTCCGGAGCGGCCCGAGCCGCCGCGCCCTCCGAGACGCTCTCGGCCGCGGAGATCGCCCTCCAGCTGAAGAAGCTGAACGTCGTCGGCAGCGTCCTCTACGTCGCGGCCCACCCGGACGACGAGAACACGGCGTTTCTCGCGTGGGGCGCGAAGGGCCGCCTCCTCGAGACGGGCTACCTCTCGGTCACGCGCGGCGACGGCGGCCAGAATCTCATCGGCAACGAGACCGGCGAGCTCGTCGGCGTCCTGCGCACGCAGGAGCTCCTCGCGGCGCGCCGGATCGACGGCGCCCGGCAGTTCTTCACGCGCGCGATCGACTTCGGCTACTCGAAGAACCCCGAGGAGACGTTCGCGATCTGGGGGCACGAACAGGTCCTTTCGGACGTCGTCTGGATCATCCGGTCCTTCCGGCCCGACGTGATCGTGACGCGCTTCCCGTCGACCGGCGAGGGCGGGCACGGAAACCACACGGCATCCGCGATCCTCGCGGGCGAGGCGTTCGCGGCCGCCGCAGATCCGAAGCGCTTCCCCGAACAGCTCAAGTGGGTCCGAACCTGGCAGGCGAGGCGGATCTTCTGGAACGTCTTCCGCTTCGGCGCCGACGCGCCCCGCACCGCCGCGGCCGGGCAGATCGCGATCGACCTCGGCGCCTACAACGCGCTCCTCGGCCGCTCGTACACGGAGATCGCCGGCCAGAGCCGCTCCATGCACAAGAGCCAGGGCTTCGGCGCCGCCGAGCGCCGCGGCACGTGGATGAACGACTTCAAGCTGACGGCGGGCGAACCCGCGACGAGCGACCTCTTCGAAGGCGTGGATCTCAGCTGGAAGAGATACGGAGAGAGGGGAGAAGAGGTCGGAGAGATTCTTAGAAAGGTGGAAGAGGGGTTCCGCGAAACGGATCCGGCCGCCTCCGTCCCGGCGCTGGTTCAGGCCTGGACCGCCCTCGGGCGGATGAGCGAAGCGGCAAGTGAGCCGCCCAATTCACCTTCTAAGAAATCCGAATCTTCGTCTTCCTCTCTGGATCCGCTCCTCGCCGCGAAGCGCGCCGAGGTCGTCGAGGCGATCCGGGCGTGTCTCGGGTTGTGGACTGAGGCGATCGCGGCCGACGTGTCGGCCGCGCCGGGCGCCGAGGTCAAGGTCGCGACGATGATCCTGAACCGCTCGAGCGTCCCCGCGACGCTCGAGAAGGTCGAAGTCACGCACGCCGCCTCGCCGCTCGCCGGCGGTGCCCTCGCGCCGAACGGGCCCGTGCGCGGGACGGCGACGGTCGCGCTGCCCCCGGACGCCGCGATCACGCAGCCGTACTGGCTGAGCGCGCCGGCGGGCAAGGGCCTCTACGCCGTCCCGGACCCGACGCTCGTCGGCCGCCCCGAGAACGCGCCGCCTCTCGTCGCGCGGTTCACCGTCCAGGTCGCAGGGGCTTCGATCCCGTTCGAGACGCCTGTCGTCTTCCGGCGCACGGATCCTGTCAAGGGCGAGGTCTACCGCCCGTTCGAGATCACGCCGCCCGTCACCGCGAACTTCGACGACAAGGTCTACGCGTTCGGGAGCGGCGCCGCCAAGACCGTGCGCGTGACGCTCGTCGCCGGGGCGCCGAAGGTCTCGGGCTCGCTTCGCCTGAAGGCTCCCGCAGGGTTCCACGTCTCCCCCTCGGAGGTCCCCTTCGAGCTCGCCGCCCGCGGGGAGGAGAAGGCGGTCGCGTTCACCCTGACCCCTCCGTCCGGCCACGCCGCCGGAACGCTGACCGCCGAGACGACCGTCGCCGGGAAATCCGGCTCGCGCGCGATCGTCCGCGTGGACTATCCGCACATTCCCGTGCAGACGTTGTTCCCAGCGGCGGAGGCGCGCGTCCTCCGGATCGACGTCAAGGCGCCGCGCCTCCCGGTCGGCTACGTCATGGGCTCGGGCGACGCCGGCCCCGATGCGCTCAGACAGATGGGCTACGCCGTGACGCTTCTCTCGGACGACGAGCTGGAGACGGGCGACCTCTCGCGCTACTCGGCGGTCGTCGCCGGCATCCGCGCATTCAACACGCGCCCGCGCCTCAAGCAGGCGGTCAAACGCCTCGAGGCGTACGCGGAAGGCGGCGGAACGGTCGTCGTCCAGTACAACACGACCGGCGACCTCGTCACGGACGAGCTCGGGCCCTGGCCGATCAAGCTCTCGCGCGACCGCGTGACGGTGGAGGAAGCCCCCGTCACGTTCACGAAGCCGGACAGCCCGCTCCTGAACTTCCCGAACAAGCTCGCCCCCGCCGATTTCGACGGCTGGGTTCAGGAGCGCGGGCTCTACTTCGCGGGGTCGTGGGACCCGAAGTACGAGACGGTCCTCGCGACGCACGACCCGGGCGAGAGCGACAAGCCCGGCGGGCTCCTCTACGGCCGCGTCGGGAAGGGCGCCTGGGTGTACACGGGCTACGCGTTCTTCCGGCAGCTGCCGGCGGGAGTGCCCGGCGCCTACAGACTCTTCGTCAATCTGGTTTCTGCGGGCGCGGGCGCCGACCTCGCGACGCGGGCGCCGGGAGCGCCCGCGTCGCGCTAGCTCCCTATTTCTTCCAGCCCGCGATCGACTTCTCGAGGTCGGCGACTGCCTCGGGCGAGGGCTTCTGCTCGGCGGCCTTGCCGGCCGCGAGCGCCTTCTCTCCCGCCGCGATCGCGCCCTTCTTGTCGCCCTGCCCGGCGAGGACGTTCGCCTTCAGCGAGAGGTTCGAGAACGTCTCCTTCGTCGAGATCGACCGCTCGAGGAACTTCGCGGCGTCCTCGGGGGCGTACTTCATGTCGTAGAGGCCGCGGGCGGCGGTCAGCGACGTGCGCCAGTCGTCCACCTTCGCGTCCGCGACGGCCACCTTCGCCTTGTGGAGGAACGCGGCGTTCGTGTCGACGCCGATCGCGAGGGAGAGCTTGAGCTTCTCCCACGCGATGGTGAGCGTCGCGCCGCTGTTGGTCGCGGACGGGAAGGAGATCGTGAGGAACTCCTTGTTCTCGGCCAGCGCCGTCGGCTTCACCTTGACGCGCAGGACGTCCTTGTCCGCCGCGTAGTCGGCCGGCGAGCCCGTCGACTGCTTGTTGAAAATGACGGTCCATTCGGCCTTGCCCGGGATCGTGAAGAGGCCGTAGGCGCCGGCCGGGAGCTTCTGGCCCTCGACCGTCACGTCCGTGTCGAACGAGATCTTCGTGACCGCGTTCGCACCGGTGCGCCAGACCTTGTCGTACGGGACGAGGTCGCCCCAGATCGTGCGGCCCTTGACGGACGGGCGGCTGTAGACGACCTCGGCCTTCGTGACTCCGATCGTCTGGGTGACGGAGGCGTTCGGGCTGGGCATCGGCGTCGCGAGCTGCGCGAGCGCCGGAGCGGCCGCGAGCGCGAGGGCGGCGGCGGAAAACCGGATCTTCGACATCGGTGAGTCCTCCACGGTTCGTTTTTCGGGCGGAATGCCTCGAGTCCGCGAATTCTACGCGGATGGATAAGATGCCGTCTCAAAGGAGACCCCGCCATGAAAAGAACCGCGTCGGCCCTCGTCCTCACGGCCCTCGTCCTGGCCACGTCCTTTGCCGCCGCTCAGACCGTTGTCACCGGCTTCCGCGCCGAGTTCTACGCCCAGCAGGACGGCGTCGAGAAGGAGCTCCTCGGGCTCGCCGAGGCGACTCCGCCCGAGAAGTTCGGCTGGCGGCCGGCCGAGGGAGTCCGGTCCGTCAGCGAGGTCTACATGCACCTCGTCGGCGCGAACTACATGCTCCCGAGCTTCAACGGCGTGAAGGCCCCGGAGGGCATCTCGCCGGGCATGGAGAAGTCCGTCACGGAAAAAGCGGCCGTCATCGCGGAGATGAAGAAGTCGTTCGAGCACCTGCGTTCGGCCATCGCGTCGACGAAGGACGCCGATCTCGACAAGCCCGTGAAGTTCTTCGGCCGCGATTCGACCGTGCGCGGGCTCTACCTGACCGTCGCGAACCACGAGCACGAGCACCTCGGCCAGTCCATCGCCTACGCCCGAATGAACGGCATCGTCCCGCCGTGGTCGCAGCCGAAGGCCAAACCCGCCGAGAAGCCCGCCGAAAAGAAGTAGCGCGCACGGGTTGACGCTTTTCTCGCCGGTCCCGCTTCTCCCGGACGCCGTCCTCGCGTCGCGGGACCTCTACTTTGCGCTGCCCCTCGGCCTCGCGGGGCTTCTCGCGCTGCGCCTCGGCCTGCTCCGCGGCCCGGGGCGCGCCCTGCCCGAGCCCGCGCGCCCCGCGTGGCGCGGCGCCGCCGCCGGGATCGCCGTCGCGCTCGTGCTTCTCGCAGCCGCGCTCCTGCCGCCGCTCGCGGCCGGGGCGTTCCGGCCCGGGACCCCGGACTGGACGGCGTTCGCGCCGACGCCGCCGCCCGCGAACCCGGCTGCCGCTCCCGCATCGGTCGCCTTCTTCGCCGTCCAGTCCCTCGTCGAGGAGCTCCTTTTCCGCGGAGCGTTGATGACGCTTCTCGCGGCGCTCGTCCTCGGCGCCATGCGCCTCGCGCGCGGTGCGCTCCCGGGCCGCGGTGACGCCGCCGGCCTTCCCCGCTTCGGGCGGCGCTGGCTCGCCACGGGCCTCGCCGCGAACGCGGTGCAGGCCGCCGGCTTCGCCGTGCTGCACACCGGCAACCCGCACGTGACGCCGCTCGCGCTCGTGAACATCGGCCTCGCCGGCGCGATCCTCGGCTGGCTCTACTGGTCCGGCGGCGGCCTCGCCGGCGCGTGGGCCTTCCACGCGCTCTGGAACTTTTCGCTCTCGGCTCTCGGACTGCCCGTCAGTGGCCTGTCGCTCGCGACGCCGCTCGTCGCGACCGGCTTCGCCGGCGCGGGGCGTCCGCTGCTCTCCGGCGGCGCGTTCGGGCCCGAGGGGTCGCTCGTGCTCACGGCAGCGCTTGCCGCCGCCCTCGGGTTCCTGATCCGGCGCAGCGCGAAGCGCCTGCCGAACGGGTAGGATCGGCGGCATGAACGGCGATCGGAAACTCTTCACCTGCGCAAAGTGCGGCAAGAAGTTCTGGTACTGGGTGCTCGACGACGTCGCGCAGCCGAAGATCAAGTGCTACTACTGCGCGACCGAGGCGTACCCGAACGGCGAGCCGCCGAAACCGCCGGCTCCGGCCCCTGCGCCTCCCGCGCCGCCGGCTCCGGCTCCGCCCGCGGCGCCCGCGGCCTAGTTCGCCCGGTAGACGATCTCCCCGCCGACGACGGTCATCACGACCTTCGCCTTGAGGATCTCGCCGGCGGGCGTGCCCGGCGCGAAGATCTCGCGGTCGAGGACCGTGAAGTCCGCGTCGAAGCCGGGCTCGATCCGCCCGCGGCGCTTCTCGGCGAACTCCGCGTACGCGGCGTCGGACGTGAAGAGGCGCAGCGCCTCCGCGCGCCCGAGGCCTTCCTCCGGGTGCCAGCCGCCGGGCGGCTTGCCGTTTGTCTCCTGCCGCGTGACCGCGGCGAAGATCCCGAGCAGCGGGTCCTCCGACTCGACCGGGAAGTCGCTGCCGCCCGCGAGCTTCGTCCCCGCCTTCAGGAGCGTGCGCCACGCGTACGCGCCCTTCACGCGCTCCTTCCCGAGGCGGCCCTCGGCCCAGACCCAGTCGGAGGTCGCGTGCGTCGGCTCGACCGACGCGATCACCCCGAGCTTTCCGAAGCGCTCCGCGTCGCCGGGAGCGAGGATCTGCGCGTGCTCGATGCGCAGGCGCGCGTCGGCGCTCTTCACGGCCTCGAGGCCCTTCTCGTATGCGTCGAGCGTCGTGCGGTTCGCCCGGTCGCCGATCGCGTGCGTCCACACCTGGAAGCCGCCGCGGAGCGCCTTCTCGACGAGCTTCGCGACCGCCTCGGGCGGCGTGACGTCGAGGCCGCGGTTGCCCGGCGAATCGGAATAGTCGGCGAGGAGAGCCGCTCCACGCGAGCCGAGCGCGCCGTCGGCGTAGAGCTTGACGGCCCGCAGGGTGAACCGCCCCGCGGAGACGGGCCCGCGAGCGAGCGCGGCGTCGAGGGCCTCCGGGCCGACCGTCGCGTAGACGCGGACCGGCAGCTTGCCCTCCTTCGCGAGGCCCTCGAGGATCGCGAGGTCGGCGAGCGAGGAGCCCGAGGCTTCCCCGATGCCCGTGAGCCCGGCCTTCGCGCAGGCCTCGAGCCCGGCGACGAAGTCCTTGCGCGCCTCGTCGGGACCGGGCCGGGGAATCGCCTTCCAGACCAGGCTCATCGCGTTGTCGACGAGGACGCCCGCGGGCGACCCGTCCTTCAGGCGCTCGATGCGTCCGCCCGGCGGGTCCGGCGTCGCCTTCGTGATTCCAGCGGCCTTCAGCGCGGCGGCGTTCACCCAGAGCGCGTGCCCGTCCACGCGCGCGAGGACGACGGGCGTTTTCGGCGCGGCGGGCTCGAGGTCGGCCGCGGTCGGGAACGCGTTGTCCGTCCAGCGATTCTGGTCCCACGCGCGGCCGCGGATCCACGCCCCGGGGGCCGTCGAGGCCGAGAGCGCGCGGACGCGCAGGAGGATCTCCTCCTTGGCGAGGCCGCGGCAGTCGATCATCCGGTGAAGCGCGCCCAGCGAGCGCAGGTGGCCGTGCGCGTCCGTGAGGCCGGGGACGAGGACGGCGCCCGCGAGGTCGACGACGCCCGCCGCGGGCGCGGCGGCGCGGACGTCGGCCTCGTAACCGACGGAGACGACCTTTCCGTCCTTCACGAGGATCGCGAGCTTCCGCGGCGTCTCGTCCCACGCCGTGTAGACCGACGCTCCGCGGAAGACCGTCCCGGCGTCCGGAGCCGGCACGGGCAGCGGCGTGGGCGCGGGATCGGCGGCAAGGGCACGGCCCGAGAGCGCGAGCAGCACGGCAAGCGGGGCGATCCGGTTCATCGCGACACCACGACCTCTCCGCCCTTCATCACGAAGGACACGCGTTCGAGGACGGTCACGTCCTTCAGCGGATCGCCGTCCACCGCGACGAGGTCCGCGAATCGTCCGGGCGCGATCGCGCCGACCTTCTCCCAGCCGAGCAGCTCGGCCGCGTTCGTCGTGGCGGCCTGGATGGCCTGCATCGGCGTGAGGCCGCCCGCGACCATGTAACGGAACTGGCGCGCGTTCAGGCCGTGCGGGTAGACGCCCGCGTCCGTCCCAAAAGCCTGTTTCACGCCCGCCTTCACGGCCTTCGCGAAGTTCTCGCGCTGGAGGCGCCCGACCGACCGCTCCTTCTCGATGATCTTCTCGGGATAGCCCATCTTCGCAAACTCCGCGAGGATCCAGTCGTCGTTGTAGACGTCCGCGACGAGGAACGTCCCGCGCTCCTTCATCATGCGGATGCCCTCGTCGTCGATCAGGCTCCCGTGCTCGATCGACGCGACGCCCGCCGAGATGGCGCGCTTGATCGCCTCGGTTCCGTGCGCGTGCGCCGCGACCTTACGGCCCCACATGGCGGCCTCCTCGCAGATCGCCTTCATCTCCTCGAGGGAGTACTGCGGCGCGCCGACGGATTCTTCCTCGGAGAGGACTCCCGCCGAGGCGATCAACTTGATGACGTCCGCTCCGAACTTCACGTTCTGGCGGACGAGCTTGCGGACGGCGTCGACGCCGTCGGCGACGCCCGAGAAGCGCTCGAACTTCAGGTACGGCGAAAAGCCCGTGAGGTCCCCGTGTCCGCCCGTCGACCCGATGGAGAGGCCCGCGACCCTCAGGCGCGGCCCGGCAACCTGGCCCTTGTCGATCGCGTTCTTGAGCGCGACGTCGACGTACTCCGCGCTGCCGACGACGCGGAGGGTCGTGAAGCCCGCCTCGAGCGTCCGCTTCGCGTAGACGTGCGCCGTGACGGCGACGTCGATCGGCGACTTGCGGAAGCGGTCGGCGTAGTAGTCCTCGGGCTGCGACGTGATGTGGGTGTGGACGTCGATCAGGCCCGGCAGGACGGTCTTCTTCGTCAGATCCACGACGGACGCGCCCGCGGGGGCCGCGATCCCGGGGCCGACCTGCTTCACGATCCCGTCCTCGATCAGCACGTTCTGACCGGAAAGGACGCGTCCCGCGAGGACGTCGACGAGCGCGCCGGTCCTCACGAGGACGATCTTCTTAGGCGCGGGCGGCTTCGGAGCGGGCGTCTCGGCCCGCAGGGCGGCCATCGCGAAGAGCGCGGCGGCGGCCGGAGCGAGTCGCGGGATTCGGAGCTTCGTCACGGGACCTCCTCGTGGAACCGCGCGAACCTTACCAGCCGCGAGGCCCGCCGACGAGTGTCCCTAGAATGACGACATGGAAGCCGGTCCCCGCACCGCGACGCCCGAACGCCTGCAGGCGCACATGCGAGCCGTCGCGCGGCAGCAGTACGACGCCGTCCCGGTGCCGCCGTTCACGCTCTACTTCCACCCGTCGGACGCTCTCCCCTACCTGAACTACGCGATCCCGGACGAAGCGCCCGGCGACGCCGCCTCCCTCGCGGCGCCGCTCGCCGAGCTGAAGGCCGAGTTCGCGAAGCGGGGGCGCAAGCCGCGCTTCGAGTTCGTCGGCGCGGTCTTTCCCGCGCTCGCAGGCGCCCTGGAAGCCTCGGGCTTCGAGATCGAGGCCCGCCCGCAGCTCATGGTCGCGACGCCCGAAACACTCCGCGACGTTCCTCCGGCCGCCGGGCTCGAGGTCGAGACGCTCTCGGGAACGTCGCCGCTCGACGCGTTCCGGGTGTTCATCTCCATCCAGCGGCGCGCATTCGGCCTTGGCGACGCGGCCGCGGTCTCCGACCAGGACGCGCTCTGGCTGCGCGACGGCCTCGGCCGGGGACTGTGTTTCGTGGGGCGCCTTGCCGGCGAGGGGGTGGCGGTCTCGATGTTTCTCGATCCGCAGGACGGCCTCACCGAGCTCGCCGGAATCTGCACGCTCGAATCCCACCGGCGCCGCGGCCTCGCAGGAGCGCTCACGCACGCGGCCCTCCGCGAGGCGTTCCTCCGCGGGGTCTCCGTGGCGTTCCTCTCGGCGGCCGACGCGCGCGCGGGTCGCGTCTACGAGGCCGCCGGCTTCGCGCCGTTCGGGAACACGGTCTTCGCGATCGTCAGGGGCTGAGTCAGCGCACCCGGCGGAACACGCGCACCGTTCCCGGCGATCCGAACGCGTGCGCCGGGAGGCGGGCGACCTCGGTCCAGCGCGCGAGCGCGCCGGGGTCGGCCGCGAGCGCGGGATCGAGAAAGCGGTCGAGCGCGACGAGCGCGGCCGCGTCCGTCTCGCGGAGCAGCCGCGGCGGGACTGACCCGCCCTCCGCGAGCGGCCGGTCGAGCCATCGCAGGGCCGAAGGAGAGACGAGCCCGACCGTGTCGAGAACGCGCGCGGGAGTCGCCCAGCCGAGGGCGCCGATCTCCGGCGCGGCGACCGTGTCCCCGGGCCCGAGGGCGAGGAGCGCGGCCGCGCGCGTGTAGACCGCCTCGCGCCCCGAGGGATCGTAGGGCCGGAACGTCGCGACGTGGACGCACGCGGCCGCCGCGAGAAGCGCGGCAGCGCCCGCGCGCGCCGGCCGCGGCAGCCGGGCCGCGCAGGCGATCGCCACGAACGCCGTCGCGAGGGCGAGCGGCGGGCGGTACCAGGGGAAGACGAGAGGGTTCGCGAGCGCGAAGGCCGCGACGTAAGCGCCCGCGAAGAGCGCCAGCGCGAGGACGGGCGGATTCGCGAGGGCCCGCCGCCCGAACGCGAGGAGAAGCGCGAGCACGCCCACGGCCAGGAGCACGATCGCGACGGGCGCCAGCGGCGTCGCGTACGCGACGAGCGTGTCCAGAACCGTCTCCTCGAGGCGAAGGAGAGCGTGGCCCGGGGGCATCGCGTACGCGAGGCGCTTGGCCGTCACGCTGTGCGGCAGCGGCGAGCCGAAGGCGACCCACAGGGCGGCGGCGCCCGCGGCCGCCGGCGCGAGCCCGAGCGCGACACCCCGCCACGGCCAGCGCCCGCGCGCCGCGCGAAGGGCGAGGAGGAGAGCCGGAACGAGGGCGGCGCCGTCGGGGTGCAGGAAGAAGAGCCCGGAAGCCACCGCGAACGCCGCCGCGTCCCGCCTGCGGCACGCGAGCTCGACGGCGCCGAGAAGGCCGAGAAGGTAGAGCGGCGTCTCCATTCCGGACGCGAAGACTTCGAGAGAGGCGTGTGGCGAGAAAGCGGCGACGACGAAGAGTGCCGCGAGGAGCGGGCCGGCGGCGCGCCGCGCGAGGCGGTAGCCGACGACGGCGCACGCCGGAAGGCACGCGGCGCCGAGGACGAACGCGAGCGCCGGGATCGCGGCGCCCGTGAGGGTCCGGAGAGCCGCGAGGATCAGCGCGAAGAGCGGCGCCGACGTGCCGAGAACTCGCTCCCCTGCGTTGTAGACGAGCCCGGCGCCTTCGACGAGGTTCCGCGCGTAGCGGAACGTGATGTACGCGTCGTCCACGGCGCGCGGCCCGCCGCGCAGCGCCGCGGCGCCGAGGACGAGCACGATTCCGAGCGGCAGCACCAGCTCGCGTGGGCGGAAGGGCGCCGGAGGCGGGTCAATGCGCTCTGAATCGATGGCCCATGTTACCGGCCCGGCCGGCGCCGACCGAGTCCCGCGTAAAGTACGGGCATGTCGAAATCCCGCCGCGATTTCCTCGCCGCCGCCGCCACCGGAGTCGCCGGCCTCGCCGTGGGCGCGCGCGCCGACGCCCAGACGCCGCCTCCCGCCACCACGCCTGCCGCCGGCACGCCGCCCGCGTTCGGCACGGCGCCCCCGGTGGGCCCCGAGATCACGCCCACGACGATCGCCGAGGCGGAAAAACTCGTTCGCGTGACGCTCTCGCCGAAGGACCGCGCTCAGGCGGCGGGCAACTGGCCCGCCGCAATGGCCGGCACGATGGAGCGGCGCACGGGCCCCCGGAAAGTCGTCCTCGAGCCGTCCCTCGCTCCCGCCTCGCAGTGGAACCCGGTGCTGCCCGGCCGGTCCGCCGGCCCCGCGCGCGGCGTCTTCGTGCGCAGCGCGTCCGTCCCCGGCCCGCTCCCGAAGCGGGACGAGGACATCGCGTTCGCGCCGGTCTCCGCGCTCTCGCGCTGGATCGAGTCGAAGGCGCTTTCTTCCGAGCGGCTGACGAAGATCTACCTCGACCGCCTGCGGCGCTACGACCCGCAGCTCAAGTGCGTCATCACGCTGACGCCCGAGCTCGCGCTCGAGCAGGCGCAGCGCGCCGATGCCGAGATCTCGGCCGGGAGATACCGCGGCCCGCTCCACGGGATTCCGTGGGGCGTGAAGGATCTCCTCGACACGAAGGGAATCCGGACGACCTGGGGCGCCGAGCCCTACAGGGACCGCGTGCCCGAAGCGGACGCGTTCGTCGTCCGGCGCCTCCACGAGGCGGGCGCCGTCCTCGTCGCGAAGCTGAGCCTCGGCGCGCTCGCGCTGAACGACGTGTGGTTCGGCGGCGAGACGAAGAACCCGTGGGCGCCCGAGGAGGGCTCGGGCGGCAGCAGCGCGGGCCCGGGCGCCGCGACGGCCGCGGGCCTCGTGGGCTTCGCGATCGGCAGCGAGACGGAGGGTTCCATCATCGACCCGTCCATGCGCTGCGGCGTCACGGGCCTCAGGCCCACGTTCGGGCGCGTCGCGCGCACCGGCGCCATGACGCTCTCGTGGTCCATGGACAAGCTCGGCCCGATGGCGCGCGGCGTGGAGGACACGCTCCTCGTCCTCGCCGCGATCTCGGGCACCGACCCGGGAGACGTCTCGGGAATTCCGAGCCGGCTGGACTTCGAAGCCGACGGGCCGGTCGCGGGGCTCAAGGTCGGCTACTTCCCCGGCTGGATGAAAGAGGCCACCGACGTGGACCGCGCGGCGCTCGGCACGGCGAGGCTGATCGGGATGACGGGCGTCGAGGTGAGCCTGCCCGACTGGCCCTACGGGTCGCTCAACACGATCCTCTTCGCGGAGGCCGCGGCCGCGTTCGAGGAGCTCACGCTTTCGGGCGGCCTCGACCAGCTGAAGATGCAGGTGCCGGACGCCTGGCCGAACACGTTCCGGCAGGCCCGCTTCCTCTCGGCCGTCGACTACGTGCAGGCGGACCGGCTGCGCCGCAAGGTCGCCGAGGAGATGGCCCGCCTGTTCGAGAAGGTGGACGTCCTTTTCGTCCCGTCGCTGCGCGACGAGATGATGACCATCTCGAACTTCACGGGCCACCCGTCGCTCACGCTGCCCGCCGGCTTCGTCCAGGTCGACCAGGCCCGCAGCGACTGGGCGCCGGACCCGGCCCGGCCGCTCCCGAAGTTCTCGCCGAAGCGCCGCGTCCCGCACGGGGTGACGCTCGTCGGACGGCTCTTCGACGAAGGGACGATCGGCCGCGCCGGCCTCGCGCTGGAGCGCGCGTTCGGCGTGCGCGGCGAGCGCCCGAAGGGATTCTGAGGCCGGGGGACTTTCAGAACCGCGCCATGAGCCCGAGGCGCGCGGCGCGCGGCGAGCCGGGGGAGATGTTCGTGTTGCTGTCCGCGTTCGCGTAGTAACGCCGGTCGAGGAGGTTCTCGACATTCAGCTGGACGCGCACGCCCGTCGCGACCGTCACGAAGACCGCGGCGTCGAGCCTGGCGCAGCCGGGCAGCGTCACGGCGTCGTCGATCGCCGCGTACATCGCCGAGCGCGCCACGACGCCGAGCGCCGCGCCGACCTTCGGGTGGACCTGCACCTGGTTCCAGAGCGAGAATGTGTGGCGCGGCACCTGCGCCACGATCGCGCCCTCCCGCGCGGCCACGGTCGCGCTCGTCACGAACGCGTCCTGAAACGCGTAGCCGCCCGCGATGCTCCACGCGCCGGTGATCCGCCCGGTCGCGCCGATCTCGATCCCGTTCGTCCGCTGACTGCCCGTCTGGACGATGCGCGTCGGATCGTTCGGGTCGGTCGAGCGCGTGTTCGTCCGGTCGAGGCGGTAGACGGCGAGCGTGAGGGCGAGGACGGATGACGGGTCCCACTTCGCACCGACCTCGTAGTTGACGATCTTCTCCGGCTCGAGCTGCTGCGTGACGTTCGTGAGGGACGAGAACTGGTCGCCCGAGCCCGGCACCCACGACACGGTCCACCCCGCATAGAGCGAGACCGGCGCCGCGGGCTTCACGACGACCCCGAAGCGCGGGGAGACGAGGTTGTCCACGCGGCCGATCTCGTCTCCGTTGCGGTTGTTCGTGTACGTCAGGTCGAAGCGGTCGAACCGCACGCCGCCGAGGAGCTGGAGCGCCGGAGTCAGCTCGACCTGGTCCTGCACGTAGGCGCCGAAGAGCTTCGTCACGAGGTGGTTGTCGGCGTCCGTCGCGCTCTGGCGCCACGTGACGGGCACGGTCGTCTGCGGGCTCGCGAAGGGAACGGAGATCGAGAGAGACGTGTTGTTGAAGTAGCCCGTGTTGCGGAAATTGTCCGTGAGCTGCCGGCCGAGCTCCGCGCCGACGAGGAGCGTGTGTTTCATCGGCCCGGTCGCGAAAGACGACGTGAGGTCGGTCTGGTTGAAGAGGTTCTGCCGCTTCGTGGCGTTGTTGTAGGCCGTGAGAAGAACGGCGCTCATGTCGGACGACGCGGCGCCGGGCACGTAGTTCTGGTAGCCGCGGTCGTAGTCGCCGTAGAGCGTGCGGTTGCGGAGGGTGAAACCCGCGGCCCGGTGCTCGACGGCGGCCGAGAGGAGGTTGACGTCCGCGCGCACGCTGCTGTCGTCCGGGTTGCCGTAGTACGTCGCGACGGGGACATCGGCCGGCGCGCCCCGGTACGACGTGATCCCACGGTCGGCCGTCCGCCCGTCGTGAAACCGCTCGTAGGAGACGGTGACGGACGTCGCCTCCCCGGCGAGGATCGCGAGCGACGGCGCGAAGCCCCAGCGCGTGAGGTCCACGTTGTTGCGAAAGCTTCCCGAGTCCTCGTAGAGGCCGTTCAGCCGCAGGGCGACCGCGTTCGAGAGCGGCGCATCGAAATCCGCGTTCGCCCGCTTGTTCCCGTAGGAGCCGCCCTGAAGGTCCACTTCCCGGAGCGCCGTGAAGCCGGCCTGTTTCGTGACGCGGTTGATCACGCCGCCCGCACCCCCGCGGCCGAAGATCATCGCGTTCGGCCCTTTCAGCGCCTCGACGCGCTCGAGGTTGTAGAGGTCGCGGTAGTACTGGACGTCGTCGCGGACACCGTCCACGAAGAAGTCGGCCGACGAGCT
Organism: Acidobacteriota bacterium; assembly: GCA_016716715.1. Classification (NCBI taxonomy): domain Bacteria; kingdom Pseudomonadati; phylum Acidobacteriota; species Acidobacteriota bacterium. The sequence continues at coordinate 90,898 of JADJVE010000010.1, forward strand.
GTTGCCGCGCATGACGATCTGGTCGCGGTTGTTCTCCCCCTGGTGGAGCGTGACGCCCGGGACGTACCGCACGACGTCGCCGATCGACGTCATGAGCTGGTCCTGCATGAGCGGCCGGGCCACGATCGTGACGGATTGCGGGACGTCGAGGAGGGGCGTGTCGGTCTTCGTGGCGGTCGCCGTCTCCCCGACGGCGTATCCCTCGGGCGGCGCCGTCACGGTGACCGCCCCCTTCGCGCGGATGCTCGAATCCCCGGGATCCCCGGCGGCTGCCGCGCCAACTTCGACGGCTGGAGCGGACTCGACCGACCCGCCACCGGCAAGGACGGGGCTTGCGGTGGCGCCGAGCAGGGCGAGGACGAGGGCGGGAACGCGCGGTGTCATGGGGCCTCCTGATCCGACTCTAGCGTATTTGAGATCGAGTCTCAATCGCTTTCGCGGGACCAAGTGTCGGGTCGCAGAGAGGCCGCTGCCATGATGCGGCTGCATCAAACTGAGACGCGGTCGCAAAATATCGTATGGTGGGCCCATGTACGACCCCATCGCCATTCAGCCCTTCCGCGACGAGCTGACCCGCGCCGGCTTCGCCGAGCTGCGCACGCCCGGCGACGTGGACGCCGCCCTGACCGCGAAGGGCGCCGCCCTCGTCGTCGTGAACTCGGTGTGCGGCTGCGCGGCCGGGCAGGCGCGGCCCGGCGTCGCGCTCGCCGCCCGTCACCCGAAGGCTCCGGAAACGCTCCTCACGGTCTTCGCCGGGGCGGACGTCGAGGCCACCGCGCGCGCCCGCGCGTACTTCACGGGCTATCCCCCGTCCTCGCCGTCGATCGCGATCCTCCGCGACGGGAAGCTCGTCTTCATGCTCGAGCGGCGCGAGATCCAGACGATGGACGCGCGCCACGTCGCCGCGGCGCTCGGCGCCGCGTTCGAGGCCGTCGCCTCCGGCGCCGAGGCTCCGGCGCCCGCGCCTCTCGGCCTGCCCGCCCACTGAGCGCGGCGTGCCAGAATCCCTCACCCGCGATTGAACCGTCGCTGAGGGGGTTCCCCATGCGCGTCCGTCTCGCCGCCGCCGGCCTGTCTCTCCTGCTGTCGTCCGCCGCGTTCGCGGCCCCTCCCGCGGGTCCGTCGAAGATGCTCACGGACCCGGCGCTCTCGGCCGACCGCATCGCATTCGTCTACGGAAACGACGTCTGGACCTGTCGCCACGACGGCAGCGCCGTCCAGCGCATCACGTCCGGCCCGGGCGTCAAGCTGCGCCCCGCGTTCAGCCCGGACGGCTCGCTGCTCGCGTTCAGCGCCGAGCTGGACGGCAACCTCGACGTCTACGTCGTGCCGGCCGCGGGCGGCGTGCCGAAGCGCCTCACGTGGCACCCCGGCCGCGACGTCGTGCAGGGCTTCACGTCCGACGGCGCGTCCGTCCTCTTCTCCTCGCCGCGCGCCGCCTCGAACAACCGTCACACGCAGCTCTACACCGTGCCCGTCGGCGGCGGCCTCGAAACCGCCCTGCCGATCCCGTACGCGAACCGCGCGGCGTACTCGCCCGACGGCCGGACGATCGCCTACAACCCGAACGCCCCGGCGCACCTGCAGTGGAAGCGCTATCGCGGCGGCACGGTTTCGACCGTGTGGCTCCTCGACGTCGCGACGAACGCGATCCAGCGCGTCGCGCAGCCCGCGTCACGCTGCAACGACGCGGACCCCGTCTGGCTCGGCGGCACCGTGTACCTCCGCTCGGACCGAGACGGCGAGTTCAACCTCTACGCGTTCGACCCGAAGACGGGCGCGCTCACGAAGGTCACCGACCACAGGGACTTCCCCGTCCTGAACGTCGCGGCTGCCGCCGGGCGCCTCGTCTACGAGCAGGCCGGCACGCTCCATCTCCTCGACCCCGCCGCGAAGAAGACGACCGACCTGTCGATCGCGGTTGCCGGCGACCTCCTGGGGACTCGCCCGCGCTGGGCCAGGGGCGCGAAGTGGATCCGCGGTGCGGCCCTCTCCCCTTCCGGCGCGCGCGCCGCGTTCGACTTCCGCGGCGAGATCGTGACCGTGCCCGCCGAGAAGGGCGACCCGCGCAACCTCACGAACTCGGCCTCCGTCCACGAGTCCGCGCCGGCCTGGTCGCCGGACGGAAAGTCGATCGCGTACGTCTCCGACGAGAGCGGCGAGAACGAGATCGTCGTGCGCGCGCAGGACGGCAAGGGCGCACCGAAGGCGCTCAAGGTCCCAGGCGCCGGCTTCTACTCCGACCTCGTCTTCTCCCCCGACGGAAAGAAGATCGTCCTCACGGACAATTCCCTCACGCTCTGGCTCGTCGACATCGCAAGCGGCTCGCCGAAGAAGATCGCCAGCGAGCGCCTCTACGCGCCCACCCGTTACAAGATGCTGCGCGGCTCGTGGTCGCCCGACTCGCGCTGGGTGGCCTACACGCTGTCGGGTCCCACGTACATCCGGGCGGCGTTCGTCTACTCGGTGGACGAGAACAAGTCGTTCGCGCTCACGGACGGCCTCTCGGACGTGTCGGACCCGGTGTTCGACCGCGGCGGTAAGTTCATCTACTTCCTCGCCTCGACCGACGCCGGCCCGCAACGCAACTGGTTCTCGCTCCAGAACGCCGACGCGAGGGTCACGAATGCGATCTACGTCGCGACGTTGAAGAAAGGAACCCCTTCTCCTCTGGCGAAAGAGAGCGACGAGGAGAAGGGCGACGCGAAGGACGCGAAGACAGAAGGGAAAGACAAAGAAGAAGATTCTTTGAAAGGTAAAGAGGGCGGGAGGCCCGCCGATTCCAAAGATGGCGACGCGGCCGGAAAGGGAGAGGAGAAGGGCGCGAAAGCGAAGAAGCCCGAGCCCGTCGTGATCGACCACGACGGCCTGGGGTCCCGCATCGTCGACCTCCCCGTCCACCCGGCCGAGATCTCGAACCTGCAGGCCGGCAGCGCGGGACAGCTGTTCTTCGAGCGCCGCAGCGACGGCAAGACGTCCGTCCAGCGCTTCGACTTCAAGGACCGCAAGACCGAGACCGTGGTCCCCGAGGCCGACGACTATTTCGTCTCGTTCGACGGCAAGAAGATCCTCTCCAAGCTCAAGGAGGCCTGGTCGATCGCCGCCTCCTCCGGCAAGAAGCCCGACGCGAAGGACGCCAAGGACGCCGGCGACGGCAAACTCAAGCTCGACGCGATCGCGGTGCGCGTCGACCCGCGCGCCGAGTGGCCCGAGATCTTCGACGAGGCCTGGCGCGTGAACCGCGACTACTTCTACGACCCGAAGATGCACGGCCGGGACTGGGCCGCGATGAAGGCGAAGTACGCGGGTTTTCTTCCCTATCTCTCCTCGCGCGGCGACCTCAACCGCCTCATCCAGTGGATGTGCTCGGAGCTCGCCGTCGGCCATCACCGGAACACGCCGGGCGACTCGTTCGCCGAGGCCACGCCCGTGCCGGGCGGCCTCCTCGGCGCGGACTACGAGATCGCGAACGGGCGCTACCGCTTCAAGAAGGTCTTCGGCGGCCTGAACTGGAACCCCGAGCTCCGCGCGCCGCTCTCGGAGCCGGGCGTCGAGGTGAAGGCGGGCGAGTACCTCCTGGCCGTGAACGGCAGGGACCTCGCGCCCCCCGAGAACCTCTACGCGCGCTTCGAGGCCACGTCCGGGAAGATCGTGGAGATCACGGTCGGGCCGTCGCCCGACGGCAAGGGCTCGCGCAGCGTCAACGTCGTGCCCGTGGCGGAGGAGAACGCCCTCCGCAACCGCGACTGGGTGGAGGGCAACCTGAAGAACGTCGACGCCGCGACGGGCGGGCGCGTCGCGTACGTTTACGTCCCGAACACGGCGGGCCTCGGGCACACGTACTTCAAGCGCTACTTCTACCCGCAGGCGTCCCGGGACGCGGTCATCGTGGACGAGCGGTTCAACGGCGGCGGAAGCGTCGCGGACTACTACATCGAGGCGCTGCTCCGGCAGCCGATCGCGTGGTGGACGTTCCGCTACGGCGAGGACATGAAGACGCCGAGCGCGTCCATCCAGGGGCCGAAGGTCATGCTCATCGACGAGACGGCCGGCTCAGGCGGCGACCTCCTGCCGTGGATGTTCCGGAAGTTCAAGGTCGGGACGATCGTGGGCCAGCGCACGTGGGGCGGCCTCGTCGGCGTTCTCGGGTTCCCGACGCTCATGGACGGAGCCGTCGTCACGGCGCCGAACCTCGCGTTCTGGTCGCCGGAGGAAGGCTTCGGCGTCGAGAACGTCGGCGTCCCGCCGGACGTCGAGGTCGAGCAGACACCCGCGGACGTCATCGCCGGCCGAGACCCGCAGCTCGAAAGGGCGATCGCGATCGTGATGGAGGAGCTGAAGAAGAACCCACCGGTCAAGCCGAAGCGGCCGGCGATGCCGGTGCGGTAAGGACCTTGAGCCGGATCCGCCTCGCCTTCGCCCTCGCCGCGGGGCTCGCGGGCGGCGCTACCGCCCAGCCGCTGACCGAGCGCTACGCCGACATCGGCACGACGATCGTGACGACGTCGGACCACACGATGTTCCCGCACGAGAGGCGCGCGGCGGGCCACACGTACGAGGGGAAGGCGTACCCCGCCGACGTCCACTACAGCGACCGCACGGTGGCGATCTTCGTCCCGAAGGGCTTCCGCGCCGGAGACGCCACCGATCTCGTCTTCTACTTCCACGGCTGGCGCAACAACGTGGACGACACGTTCAAGCAGTTCAAGGTTGCCGAGCAGGTCGCCGCGAGCGGCGTGAACGCGGTCCTCGTCCTCCCCGAGGGGCCGAGGAACGCGCCCGACTCCTTCGGCGGCAGGCTCGAGGAGACGGGCGTCTTCGCGAGCCTCGTCTCCGACGTGCTCGGGGCGCTGAAGGCGCACGGCGTCGTCGCGAACACGAAGCCCGGGTCGATCGTCCTCGCCGGCCACAGCGGCGCGTACCGGGTCATGGCGTTCATCCTGACGCGCGGCGGGCTGACGGCGAACGTCCGCGAGGTCTATCTGTTCGACGCGCTCTACGGCCAGGCGGAGAAGTTCGCGCACTGGATCGACCGTTTCCCCGGCAAGCTGATCGACATCTACACCGCGGACGGCGGAACGCGGGATCCGTCGCTCGACTTCATGGACGATCTCCGCGCGTGGGACCTCCCGTTCGTCGCGGTCCCGGAGAGCGCCGTCACGCCGGATCTCCTCCGGAAGAACAGGCTGGTTTTCATCGACTCCCCGCTCCCGCACGACGACGTCGTCGCGAAGAAGGAGCAGTTCCGGGCTTACCTGGAGGCCAGTTCCCTCCCCCGCCGTTGACGAGGACGGGGGCGCGCATCACTCCTGCTTCTTCGCGCCCGCCTTCTTCAGAGCCTCCGCGATCTCCGTGCGCTGGAAGATCTCCGCGTACATGAGCGGCGTGGCGCCGCCCTTGGCGCGGACGTTCGGGTCGGAGCCCGCCTTCAGAAGAGCCTGCACGCACGAGACGGAGCAGCCGCCCTGGACGGCCCACAGGAGCGCGGTCGACCCGTTCTCGTCCTTCGCCTTCACGTCGCCGCGCGCGAGGACGAGCGCCTCGAGGACCTCGGAACGCGGCTTGCCGCCCCCCGGGTTGCCGCAGCCCATCGACGCCAGCAGCATCGGGTGGATCCCGCCCTTCGCGTGCGCGTTCGGCGACATTCCGATCTCGAGGAAGAGGCGCACGGCGTCGAGGTTCGCGTCCGAGATCGCGTGACCGAACGATTCTTCGTTGAAGGCGTAGCCGAGCTTCCCGAGGACCAGCTTCTTGTCGCCGCCGGGGGCCGCCGCGCCGAACCCTTCGGCCTCGGGCTCGAGCTCGAGCGTGCCGCCCGGCGCGACGGCCGCCTTCACGTTCGCGTGGAAGTGCCACTCCTGGCCGACCATCTTCGACTGGAACTCGGCCTCGACGCGGCCGGACCCGTACCGCTTCAGGTCGAGCGTCGGGCGCTCGAGGCCCATCCGCCCGCTCTCGGGCAGGTTCGCGTCGTAGGGAACGGCGCGCACCGTGTCGCTCCCGACGTGCCAGAGGATCCGCACGGCGTGGAGCTGGCCGTCCTTCGCCAGCGCGGCGAGGCGCGTGACCGAGCGGTCACCCTCGACCTTGCGATCGGAGGCGAGGATCACGAGCCACTTCTCGCCGTCCGCGCCCGTCTCTTCGGTGGCGGCGACCGCCTTGAGGATCGTCGTCTTCTCCTTCACGGTGAGCGTTCCGAGGGCGTCGTCGGCGAGCGCCGGGAGCGAGAGCGTGGCTGCAAGCAGGGCGAGAGCGGCTTTCTTCATCTCACTCCTCCGGCAGCGGCGCCGTGAAGACCGCGATGCCGGTCTTGCCGAGGAGAAGGTCCTTGTACACGGCGACGACCCGGTTCGGGGCGCCCGGCATCATTCCCTTCTCGACGACGAAGAGTCTGGGCGAGCCGTAGATGTCCTTCTTCTCGAGCGCGCTCCGGATCCTCGACGAGTCCGCGGGCGCCTTCGCCTGCATCGCGTTCACCATGGCCATCGACGCGTCCTGCTGCGACTTGCCCGCCTTGATCGCCGCCTCGTAGGCTTTCTGCGCGTCCATCGCGGCCTGCATCTGGTCCTGGAACGCCTGCGATCCCATGTCCGGCATCGCGTTCTTGCTGCCTTTCGCGGCAGCCTGGAACTGTTCGAGCGTCATCGCGTTTCCGTACTTGCCCGCGTAGAACGCGGCGACCTTGTCGACCGCGTCGCCCGTCGAGAACTCGCTCTGCCCGTACGGCCTGTTGCTCGCGTAGTAGAGGTACTGCGCGCCCGCGTAGAGCGGCGTCTTGAGCTGCTCGGCCGTCGGGATCGCCTGGGGACGCAGTCCGTCGCTTTCGTGCCCCTGGGCGCGCTGCGCGAGCGGGCGCGCGGCCGGATCGGAGCTGAAGTCGAGTGCACGCTTCGCCGAGCGCCGGACGGCGGGGACAGGGTCGTTGAGGAGAGACGAGAGGAGCGGCGTGTCCTCCGGCCCGGGCGAGAGTCGCCCGAGGGCGGAGGCTGCCGAAGCGCGCAGCGACGGGAACGGCATCTTCGCGGCGTCGCGCGCCAAGGGCCGGTACTCGGGCTTGCCCGAGTTCGCGAGGAGCGTCAGGTCGTCGGCGGCCTTCCGCGCCAGCGCCTCGAGCGCCGCCGTGCAGGGAGCAGAATTCACGTCACCGCACGAGGTCGCGACGGTGCCGGCCTTCGCGGGAATCCAGACCGCGCGCTCGGACGCCAAAGCGGGGAGCGACGACGAAAGGACGAGTAGGACTGCAATCGCGCGGGCGGCTTTCACTTCCGGCCCCCTCTCCTCGCGAGCTGTTGTTTCAGCGTCTCGAGCTCCTCCTCGAGCCGCTTCTTGACGTCCCCTCCCTCGTGTTTCGTCTCGCACGAGCGCTTGCTGCAGGCCTGCTCGAGGGCTTTCTTGAGGTTGTCGAGCTCCGTCAGCTCCACGTCGTATGCCTTTACCTCGTCCTGGGCGATCTGGGCGACCGTCCGGTTCTGGCCCGGCTTGCACGACGTCACGTGAAACTTCTCGTGCTTCTCGGCGGCGTCCGCGATCCCACTGCAGGGCGTGACCTCGCGGTATTTTTTCACCTGGTCATCGCGCAGCGTGCACTCCTTCAGGTTCGTCTTGAGCCCATAGCCATAGTCGATGTTCCCGTTCGCGTCGCTCTTGATCGTCCAGCCCACCGCGGCCCAGTACCTCATGGCGACCGGGTCCCTGGGGTCCGGGACGTTCCAGCTGCACGCCGGCAGTACGCCGACGCTCTTCGCGCGCTTCCTCGCCAGCTCCCCGGCCTTCGCCCTCTCGGCAGCCTCGTACGCCTCGTACGTCATTCGGCCCGCGCCGGTCTGCGAGCGGTACCACTCCTTCATTTCCAGCGCGTAGCGGATCTCGGCCTCGACGCACGGCAGCTGGCAGCAGTCGGTGCAGGGGGTGGCCGCCTGCGCGGCAAAGGGAGCCAACGCGAGGAAGGCAAGAACGGCGAGGACGGGAGTGATCGGGAGACGTCGAATTCCTGTCATTTCGTCCCTCTCTGGATTCGAATGGCCGCGAGGCCGCATTCCGGCTGACTCATTCCGGGATCCGCCTCCCGCGCCGCCTCGAGGAGCCGCTCGGCGTCGTCGAGTCTTCCGGCGGCGAGGTATGCGAAGCCCAGGTTGTTTTTCGCGCGCGCGTTCCGGGGTGCCTTTTGCACGGCATCCTCCCACAACGCCGCGGGCGAGCGGTACCGCGCGTTGCGCACGGCGAGACCCGCGCCGAGCGCGCACGCGAGGGCGAGGGCGCTTGCGAGGACCGCGCGGCCGAAGGCCGGCGGACGGGCCGAGAGCGCGGCGCCGACGAGAGCCGCGGCGAAGAGCGCCGGCCCGACCGACGCGAGGTAGAGCGGCCGCACGCCGACCGGGTCCAGCCTCCACACGAAGGAATTGCTCGGCGCGAGCGCGAGAAGCGTCCACCCGACCGCGAACGCGAGGAACGGCGCGCGTCTTCGCGTCAAGAGCGCGACCGCGGCGAGCGCTCCGAGGAAGGCGAGCCCGAGAAGCGTCGGCGCTTCGGTCCAGGCCCACTCCAGCGGCTTCGCCGGGTCGATGCTGAGGCGCCACGGGAAAGCCCAGAGGCCGAGCATCGCGGGCGCGGCCTGCACGTTGCCGCGCAGCGCCTCGAGAGGCGGGCGGACGGCGAGGCTGAATCCGAGGAGCTCGCGGTGCCGCGGCAGGAGGGCGAGAACGAACGCCGCCCCGGCGGTGCCCGCAAAGACGGGCGCAAGGCTTCGCGCGCGGTCGCGCCACGGCACGTCCCGCGGGCCGAGCGTCGCTTCCCACCAGACGAGGAGGAGCGGCAGGACGAGCGCCGTCTCCTTCGCGAGCGGCGCGAGGAATGCGAGGAGGGCCGCGCCCAGCGCGCGGCCGCGTGACGGGACGCCGTCCGTGGCAACGAGTGCCAGACACGCCATGACGAGAAGCGTCGACAGGCCCATCGACCGGCCCGAGACGTACGTCACGGTCTCGGCGGCGAGCGGGTGCAGCGCCCAGAGCGCGGCGCCCGCGAACGCGGCCGTCCGTGCCGCGCCGGGTTCGCCGGGGCGCCGCATCGCGAGCCACCGCTCGGCGAGAAGGAAGACGAGGACGGCCGACGCGGCATGCAGCGCGACGTTCACGAGGCGGAAGCCGAGCGGCGACGAACCGTGCGCCCACGCGCCGAGTGCGTACGTGACTTTCAGAAGCGGCCTGCCGAAACTCACGAGGCGCTCCCCGAACGTCGCGAGGGGAGTGACGCTCCCGACGACCTCGCCCTCGTCGTCGAAGACGAACGGCGCCCCGAGCGCCGCCGCGAACGGCACGGCCGCGAGCGCGGCGATGAGGAGCGCGGCCCGTTTCGAGTCGCGGGAGATCACCGCTCTCATGCGCAGAAGTCTAGTCGGTCGCGGATTGATTCCCTGTCTCAAGGTTTCCGCCTATGATGCGCGAAACCCTCGAGAAACTTCGGCGGGCGCCTGCGGCGCGGAATGGAGTCCAGATGAGGAAATCTCTTCTCGCGTGCGCCGCGTTTGCGCTGCTCGGGTCCGCGCGCGTCGCGCCGGCCGCGCCGGTGGCCACCAAGGAAGCCCAGGCCACGAACAAGCGCCACGACCTGTACGTGCTCCCGCTAAAGATCGACGCCGTGACGTTCGTCTCGTCGTGGACGCCCTGCGCGCCCCTGCCGGGCTACACGCAGGTTCCCGGAAGCGGGAACCTGCTCGGCGCGAACGGCTTCTGCGGCATCGGGAGCGTGCGGCTGAAGAAGACCTCGGCCGCGAGCCTCGCCGGCAGGGCCATCACGATCCTGGTCTCGGAGCAGCACAACAACATCACGCCGTGGTCGACGATCGTGGGTTCCTACACGCTCCCGTTCCCCGCGTCGGGCGACACCCTCACCTTCCCGCGCGTCGCCGTCGGCAGCTTCCCCGGGGACAATCCCGCCGCCAAGGGCGCCGAGCGCTCCAACCGGAAGCGCCAGATGGACGCGGACCACAGCTTCAGTCTCGGCCGCCCGGTTCTCGTCGAGCTGCAGAACAACGGCCAGACCGTCGAGAAGAAAGCCTGCACGTTCAAGACGTTCAAGTCCCCGTCCGGCCCCGGCACGGCCCAGCTCACCTGCCCCTGAACTCCTGGTCGGTGCGGATTGCGATTCGCTCGACCGGCTCGTCATTCGAAATAACCCGACACGTCCAGGATGAGCGGCGTCGCCCCCGTCGAGCCATTGAAGATCGAGAATCCCGAGGCCGCCGTGCCCGGCATCGTGACGATCGCGTTGTTGGCCCGCGCTCTTCCCCCGTTGAAGTTCAGGTTGGACGTCAGCGGCATCGCCGTTCCGACCGGCCAGACCACGAGGTGCCCGGACGCCGTCGGCCCAACCACCGTTGCGTTGGCCGCGAGCGCCTTCGCTGAGGCCGGGATCCCGCAGGCGCCGGCCGGCGCGATCGTCCGGATCTCGCCCGGTGCGAGCGGTGGCCCGTTCGCGCCGAAGGTGGTGTACATGCGGCACGGGTACACGGGGTAGAAGAGCAGCGCCTGCCCGGCCGGCGCGACCGTCACGTTCGCCGTCGCCGGGGGCGACGAGCAGCCGGCATTCGTCTCGACGACGGTCAGGACGAGCGTCCCCGCCGCGCCCGACCGGAACGTGATCTGGCTCGTGCCCTGCCCCGCCGTGATCGTCCCGTTCGTGACGCTCCAGGCGTACGTCGAGCCCCCGTGATTCGCGACGCTCGCCGTGCGGTTCGGCGAGTCCTCGCCGACGATCGGCGGCGCCGTGATGACGGGCGCCGGCGGCGGCGTGCATCCGCCGCCGGACGACGCCGTGAGCGAGACGAGCGTGATGCTCGCATTCGTCCCGTCGCTCGCCGTGAGGCGGAAGACGTAGAGGTCCGCGATGTCCGGCGTGAACGTCGGGGTGCGGCTGGAGGTCGAGGAAAGCGCCGCCGTCGAGCCCGAAGGCCGGCGGATGACCTCCCACGCGTACGTCGTCGCCGCGGCCGAAGAGCCGAGCAGCCGCACGGCGCCGACGCTGCCGGTGGCCGAGTCGATCGTCGCCGCGACGGCGAGCGCCGGCCGGCCGATCCGGATCGCGTGGTTCCCGGCGTCCGCGATCAGGAGGTTCCCCGACGGGTCGACGGCGATGCCCTGCGGGGAGAGGAACCGGGCGAAGACCCCCGTCCCGTCGTCGGCGCCGAGGGTGTTCTCGGCCGTGCTCCAGAGGCTCCCGGGCGTCGTCACCTCACGAGTGTTCGCGTCGATCCGCCGGATCCTCAGGCCGCCCGTGTCCGCGACCCACACGTTCCCGGAGGGATCCACCGCGAGGGCCTCCGGGTACGTGAACGTGGCGGCGCCCGCCGCGCCGTCCGCTCCGCCGCAGACACCGGCCTGGCCCGCGTACGTCGAGACGTTGACCGAAGGGCTCCGGACGATCCTGCGGATCGTGCAGTTGTACGTGTCCGCCACGTAGACGGCGCCGGACGCGTCGGCGGCGACACCGCGAGCCCCGTTGAACCGGGCGCTCGCCGGCCCGCCGTCGTTCGATCCCAACTCGAGGGCCTTGCCCGCGAGCGTCGACACCATGCCCGACGACGTCACCATCCGGATCGTGGAGTTCCCCGAATCCGCAACGAAGACGTTGCCCGAGGCGTCGACCGTGACGCCCCTCGGGCTGGCGAAACGCGCGAGGCTTCCCTGCCCGTCGACGCTTCCGACCTCGAGGTAGGCGCCGGCCAGCGTCACCACGTTGCCCCCGGCCGTCACCTTCCGGATCGTGTTTGCGTTCATGTCGGCGACGTAGAGATCTCCGCCGTGAAGAGCGAGGGACCGCGGGTAGAGGAACCGCGCCGTGCTCCCGGACCCGTCCGCGCTTCCGTACGTCCCCGCGAGGCCGGCCAGCGTCGTGACGCCGCCACCCGAATCGATCCTGCGGATCGTGTGATTCCACGTGTCGGCGACGTAGATGTTTCCGGACGGGTCCGCAACGACGCCCCCCGGCCTCCGGAACCGCGCCGGACTATCCGTGATGCCGAGCGCGGCCGCGAGGGCGACCGGCGTCGTCACGACGCCGGCAGGGGTCGTGAGCTTGCGCAGGGCCGGGCCGCCGGTGTCGGCGACCCAGACGTTCCCGGCGGCGTCCAGCGCGAGGGCCCCCGGCGTGACGAAGCGCGCCACGTCTCCGGTGCCGTCGTCGCTTCCCTCGAAGCCGCCGCCCCCGGGGGCATTGGCCTTGCCGGCGATCGTGGAGACGAGGTTGCCCTGAACGTCGATTCGGCGGATCGTCCGGTGCCAGACGTCGGCCACGTGAAGCACGCTGCCGGCGGCGTTCGAAACGACTCCGCTCGGCTCCTGGAACCTCGCGGACGTAAGAGTGCCGTCCGCGAACCCATAGGCGCCCGCGCTTCCCGCCAGCGTCGTGACCGCTCCGACGTTGCCCGGGGCCGGAACGATCTTCCGGATCGTGGCGTTTCCCGAATCGGTCACGTAGAGGTTTCCCGCCGCGTCCACCGCGAGGCCGTACGGATACAGGAAGCGTGCGTCCGCTCCGGTGCCGTCACTGCTCCCGGTGGAGCCCGCCACGCCGGCGTACGTCGAGACGGCCCCGGTCGAAAGGTCGATCCTCCGGATCGTGTGGTTGAGAGAGTCGGAAACGAAAAGGAGGTCCCGCGGTTTGTCGAGCGCGAGCCCGCTCGGACCGCTGAAGCGCGCCGACGTGCCTGTTCCGTCCGCCCCGCCGTACGCGCCGGCGAGGCCCGCGTACGTCGTGACGGCGCCCGTCAGGGTAATTCTCCGGATCGTGTGGTTCCCGGCGTCGGCCACGTAGACGTACCCCCCGGTTGTATCCACGGCGAGGCCGCGGGTCTCGAAAAACCTTGCGTCGCCCCTCGACCCGTCCACGGCGCCCGCGAATCGCGTGCGGCCCGCGAAGGTCGTCACCTCGAGGGTCGGCGAGACTTTCCGGATCGCGTTGGCGTCGGCGACGTAGAGGTTTCCCGATCCGTCGAAAGCGAGGCCCTTCGGGTTTTGCAGGCGCGACGCCGTGCCCGTTGCGTCCGTTGCGCCCACGCCACCCGTCGTTCCGGAGAAATGCGTGAACGTCAGGGACGGAGAGGGGGTGAGGCCCACCGCCGTAGCGGCCGAGCCGGTCGCCACGCACGTCGGGCCGGTGGTGACCGTGACGGAGAGCGCGACGAACCCGCCGCTCCCGGCGGTGAACGTGAAGATCCGGGCGTTCTGCCCGCTGACGGGCGTGCCGTTCGTGACCGTCCACGCGTACGTGGCGCCGAAGCCGGCGTCGGGCACGGAGGCGACGAGGCCGGCCGTGTTCGGCGGGGCCGAGGCCGGCGCCGTGATGACGGCCGAAGGCGCGACGCCGGAAACGGTGATCGTCGCGCTCCCCGAGACGGTTCCCTCACCGAACGCGTCGGAGAAGGCGGTCAGCGTGTAGATCGTCGAGACGGCCGGCGCCACCACCCGCGTCGCCGGGCTGACGGACACCACCTGAGGGAAGCCGTCGGACCAGGTCAGGCTCCAGGGCGCCGTTCCCGTGAGGGTCGCCGAGAGCGTCACGTTGCCGCCGGAGCACGTCGTGCCGCCGCCCGAGACGACGGCCGTGGCCGTCGAGGAGGCGGGATTGAGATGGAAGACGACGCCGCCGTCATTCGGTCCCGCCATCTCCGCCGTGCCGAGGAGCGTCCCGTCGCCCAGCCTGAGGACGCCGCCACGCGGGAAAGCCCCGTCGGCCCCCGAAAAGGAGTGGAGGATCCGGAGCGCGCCGCTGGGGGCCAGCTGGATGACCGAGCCGAAGTTGTTGGCGCCCCATCCCTGCGAGGTCCCGTAGAAGTTCCCGTCGCTCCCCAGCGTCAGGACGGAAACCCCTTCCACTTCGCCCGACGCAAAGTCGCGCAGCGTCGTGATGCCAACCGGCGTCGTCGTCGCGTCGAGCCGGAAGAACGTTCCGACGCCGTTGGCGCCGCCGGCCGACGTGGTCCCGAAGAAGACCCCCGGCCCCGCCGCCGTGAGCGCGGCCCACGGGCCGGCGCCGTTCGGTCCCGAGAAGGAATGGAGCAGCTCGTGCGTGCCACCGGTCGTCACCCGGAAGAGGGTCCCCTTGTCGGAAGCACCGCCCCCGTTGGTCACGCCGTAGAGCTTCCCGTCGGCGCCGGCGACGAGCTGGGACGTCGGATAGCGGCCGTCGGTGCCGGACAAGGGCGTCGACCAGCCGAGGTTTGAGGGGCTCACGGGATCGAGGGCGAAGAGCGTTCCCTTGTCGGAGGCGCCGCCCGAGGCCGTCGCGCCGTAGAGGATTCCGCCGCGCTCCATGACTCCGATCGGGAAGCTCCCGTTCGGGAAGTTTCCCGGTGACCCGGTGAAGGTGTAGAGCTTCTGGAAGCCGGAGCCGTTCAGCGTGTCGATCCTGTAGACGCTGTTGCTGTCCTTGGCCGTCCCGTAAAGGAAGCCGCCGAGGCCCGGCACGACGCCCGAGAAGTCCTGACCCATGCCGAGGTCCTGCGTGGCCCGGAGCGTCGCCAGCGTGCACGGGGGCGTCGCGCAGTCGAGCTTGTAGATCGCGCCACCGACGCTTTTGCCGCCGACGGACGCCGTGCCATAGAGGAAGCCGCTCCCGTCCCGGTAGAGCGGCGAGAACGGGCCCGCTCCCTCTGTTCCCGCGTCGGCGTAGAAGACCGTGAAGTTCAGAGGAGGCGCCTCGGCGGGATCGACGGCGTACGACGCACCGTAGCCGCCCGCGCCGCCTTCCGACGTGGTCCCATAGAGCTTCCCGCCGGCTCCCTTCACGAGACCGGTCGTGGGGGACGAGCCGTTCGTTCCGTTGAAGGAATGGAGTATCTGGTGGACGACGGGCATCGTGGAGGGGTCGAACCGGAAGACCGACCCGCGGGAATTCGCCCCCCCGACAGGCGACGTCCCGTAAAGGAACCCGTCCGTGCCCAGGGTGAGTCCGGCGTGCGAAACCTGGCCGCTCGCGAGGTCGTGGACCTTCGTGAGCACGCCGGCGTTCGTCACCTTGAACATGGCGCTCCCGGCCGCTCCGAAGAAGTCGACTCCTTTTTCGACGACGTCTCCCCGCGGGGAACTGCCGTTCGTCCCGTCGAACGACGCGACCCACTCCATCGAACCCGAAGTGGAGAGCTTGAAGACCGTCCCGAATCCGGCCGTTCCCCCCTCGGCGGTGGTCCCGTACAGGAAGCCTCTGTTTTCGAGGAGGCTCGCGACCGGGCCGGCTCCGTCCGTCACGCCTCCGGAGAACGAGTAGAGCGTTGTCAGCGTGGCCGGCGACGCGGAGACGTCGAGCGAGAAGACCGTCCCGAAGCCGTCCGCGCCCCCGTAGCGCGTCGTCCCGTAGAACAGCCCGCTGCTCCCCTTGATGAGGGCCGCCTCGGGAGACGTGGGACCCGTGACGCCGGCGAAGTCGAGGACCTTCTCGAACGTGATCCCGTCGGGACTGATCCGGAAGACGGTTCCGAACCCGTTCAAGCCCCCGGAGGTCGTCGTCCCGTAGAGGAAGTCGCCCGCGGCGTCGTACACGAGGCCTGCCAGGGGCCTCTCGCCGTCCGTGTTGCTGTCGAACGAGTGGAGGGTCGTCACGACTCCGGCCGTCGTCACCTTGACGACGGAGCCCTGCGACCAGGCGCCACCTCGGTCCGTCGTCCCGTAGAACTCCCCCGGAGCCACCTCGACGAGGCTCGAGGTGATCCTCACGGAGGCCCGGAAGGGATAGAGGACCGTGTACGTCTGCCCGGCGGCCGGCCGCGCCCCGGCCAGCGCGGCCAACAGGACGAGAAACGCCAACAGGGGGACGCTGGTCGCGCGACGGATTGACATGGACTCCTCCTCGAAGGGGGCTCTGTGGAGGAGAAGCGCAATCCGGGCGTTCCTTCCCTCACGGCCGTGACCCCGGTCCGACCCCGGCTGCGCGTTCCCGGATGAAGGAGACACCAGCCATGGGAATGAACCTCTCGACCGCCGCCACCTTCGTCCTCATCGCCAGCTCCGCCGGACCGTTGCTCGCGTCCGGGGACCCTTCGCAGGCAGCCGGATACGCCTGCCTCGCGAGCCCGAAACTGGGTCCGGTCAAGGTCGTCCTGACGCCGCCGCCCGCGGGGTTCAAGTGCCCGCCGGGACAGAAGCTCTTCGTCGTCACGAGGCAGATGCAGGAAAAGGCGTCTGCGCCTTTCGCCGAGGTCGTCGAGGTCGCAGAGCCCGAACCCACGCCGCCTCCGGGGCTCATCGCTCCCCCGAAGAAGAAGCCGGTCAAGAAGACGCAGCCGAAGAACCCGATCCCGCCGGGCGGCAAGGTGTGCACGCCGGACGGCACGGGCGGCCAGTACTGCTGCTACAGCCTGCACGACTGCCGGCTCGAATAGCGCCGGCCGAGAACGAAAAGCGGCGGGCGGCCGAAGCCGCCCGCCGCGCGTGGGTCGTCGGGTTTCCAGGGACGGTCTAGCCGGAACCGCTCTCCGCGACCTTCGGCCGCGACATGAGGCTGGCCTTGAGAAAGTCGCGGTTCAGCTGGGCGATGAACTCCTGCTTGATCTCCTTCGGGCAGGCGCGCGAGCACTCGCCGTGGTTCGTGCAGGTGCCGAAGCCCTCGGCGTCCATCTGCGCGACCATCGAGAGCACGCGTTCGTAGCGCTCGGGCTGGCCCTGCGGCAGCAGCGCGAGGTGCGAGACCTTCGCGGCCACGAAGAGCATCGCCGACCCGTTCGGGCAGGCAGCCGCGCAGGCGCCGCAGCCGATGCACGCGGCTGCGTCCATCGCGCGGTCCGAGCAGCTCTTCTTGACCGGCACAGCGTTGCCGTCGGGCGCGCTGCCCGTCGACACGGAGATGAAGCCGCCCGCCTGGATGATGCGGTCGTACGACGAGCGGTCGACGATGAGGTCCTTGACGATCGGGAACGGCGTCGCGCGCCAGGGCTCGAGCGTGATCGTGTCGCCGTCCTTGAAGGTGCGCATGTGGAGCTGGCAGGCCGTCGTGCCGCGCCGCGGGCCGTGCGGATTGCCGTTCACGACGATCCCGCACATGCCGCAGATGCCCTCGCGGCAGTCGTGGTCGAACGCGATGGGGTCTTCGCCCTTGAGGATCATGCCCTCGTTGACGACGTCGAGCATCTCGAGGAAGGACATGTCGGGGCTGATGTTCGCGGCGTCGTAGGTGACGAACTTCCCTTCGGACTTCGCGTCTTTCTGCCGCCAGACGTTGAGCGTGAGCTTCACTTGTAGCTCCTCGTGGCGAGGTGGACGTTCTGGAATTCGAGCTGCTCGACGTGGCGGATCGGAGTCTTGCCCTCTCCGGCGTACTCCCAGGCGGCCACGTGGCAGAACTTCTCGTCGTTGCGGAGGGCCTCGCCGTCCGCCGTCTGGTATTCCTCGCGGAAGTGGCCGCCGCAGGACTCCTCGCGCGCGAGGGCGTCCCGGCACATGAGCTCGCCGAGCTCGAGGAAGTCCGCCACGCGGCCCGCCTTCTCGAGAGTCTGGTTGAGCTCGCCAGCGCTGCCGACGACCGTGACGTTCTTCCAGAACTCCTCGCGCAATGCGGGGATCTTCTGGAGCGCCGCCTTCAGGCCGGCCTCGTTGCGGGCCATACCGCAGCCTTCCCACATGATCTTGCCGAGCTCGCGGTGGAGGTTGTCGACCGTGCGCTTGCCCTTCACGGCGAGCAGCCGGTCCGTCCTCGCCTTCACGGCGGCCTCGGCGTCCCGGAACGCCGCGTGCTTCGTGTCGATGGAGTCCTTCTTCGTCGAGGCGAGGTAGTTGCCGATCGTGTACGGGAGGACGAAGTAGCCGTCCGCGAGGCCCTGCATGAGCGCGCTGGCTCCAAGACGATTTGCCCCGTGATCGGAGAAGTTCGCCTCGCCCGCCACGTGGAGGCCCGGGATCGTGGACATGAGGTTGTAGTCCACCCAGAGCCCGCCCATCGTGTAGTGCGAGGCCGGGTAGATGCGCATCGGGACCTTGTAGGGGTTGTCGTCCGTGATGCGCTCGTACATGTCGAAGAGGTTGCCGTAGCGCTCGCGGATCGTGTCCTCGCCGAGGCGGCCGATCGCGTCCGCGAAGTCGAGGTAGACGCCGAAGCCCGTCTCGCCGATGCCGCGGCCCTCGTCGCAGACCTGCTTGGCGGCACGCGACGCGATGTCGCGGGGCGCGAGGTTGCCGAACGAGGGGTACTTCCTCTCGAGGTAGTAGTCACGCTCGGCTTCGGGGATGTCGCCGGCGGCGCGCTTGTCGCCCTTCTTGAGCGGGACCCAGATGCGCCCGTCGTTGCGGAGCGACTCGGACATGAGGGTCAGCTTGGACTGATGGTCGCCCGTGACGGGGATGCACGTCGGGTGGATCTGCGTGTAGCAGGGGTTCCCGAACGCGGCGCCCTTCTTGTAGGCGCGCCAGATGGCCGTCGCGTTGCAGCCCTTCGCGTACGTCGCGAGGTAGAAGACGCTGCCGTAGCCGCCGGTCGCGAGGACGACGGCATCCGCGATGTGCGACTCGACGGCGCCCGTGACCATGTCGCGCGTCACGATGCCGCGTGCGCGCCCGTCGATCACGACGAGCTCGAGCATCTCGTGCCGGTTGTACATCTTGACCTTCCCGAGCCCGATCTGGCGCTCGAGGGCCTGATAGGCGCCGAGGAGGAGCTGCTGCCCGGTCTGGCCCCGCGCGTAAAAGGTGCGCGAGACCTGCGCGCCGCCGAAGGAGCGGTTCGCGAGGAGGCCGCCGTACTCGCGGCCGAAGGGCACGCCCTGCGCGACGCACTGGTCGATGATGTCCACGGAGACCTGCGCGAGGCGGTAGACGTTCGCTTCCCGTGCGCGGAAGTCGCCGCCCTTGACCGTGTCGTAGAAGAGCCGGCGGATGCTGTCGCCGTCGTTCTGGTAGTTCTTGGCGCCGTTGATGCCGCCCTGCGCGGCGATGGAGTGGGCGCGGCGCGGGCTGTCCTGGTAGCAGAAGCAGGAGACGTTGTAGCCAAGCTCGGCGAGGGACGCGGCGCCCGCTCCACCCGCGAGGCCCGACCCGACGACGATGACGGAGTACTTCCGCTTGTTCGCCGGGTTGATGAGCTTCATGTCGAAGCGGTGCTTGTCCCACTTGTTCTCGAGGGGGCCGTCGGGGACGTTCGACTTCAGTTCGATCATTTCAGCACCCCCGCCAGAACCGCGAGTGGCACGAGAACGAACCCGCCCGCGACGAGAATCGTGAAGACGACGGCGAAGGCCTTCCGCGCCCCGAGGTACTTCGGGTGCGAGAGGCCGAGGGTCTGGAGCATCGACCACGCGCCGTGCCAGAGGTGGAACGAGAGGCAGCCCATCGCGAGAACGTAGAAGAGCGCGACCGGCACCGGCGCCAGGCCCGTGACGAGGTTCTGGTAAACCTTGCCCTCGACGAAGCGCGGGTGCACGTTGCCGATCGTCAGGTGCATGAGGTGGAACACGATGAAGGCGCCGAGGATGGGCCCCGTCCAGCGCATCGAGCGCGAGGCGAAGGTCGCTTCCTCGAAGTCGTTCACCTTGTAGCCCTTCGGGCGGGCGGCCCAGCTCTTCTGCGTGAGCGTCAGGTACGCCCAGATGTGGAGCCCGACCGCCAGGAGGAGACCGCCCCGGACGAACCAGATGCCCGTGCCGTGCAGCAGCTCCCGCAGGAACGCGCCGTAGTGGTCCAGCGCCTCCGGCCCGTTCGGCAGGAAGGCCTGGAGGTTGCCGGCCATGTGGCCGAGAACGAAGCCCGACAGGACGATCCCGGTGATCGCCATGACGATCTTCTTTCCAACCGAGGAATTCAGGAAGGGTGTGGGCGCAGCCATTCGAGCGGTTCTCCTCCCCTCGGATTCGGGCGACGGATCAGACGGTCAGCAGTCCGACGAGTTCCTGGACGGAGGCGGCGGACTTCTGGAGAGCGGCGGACTCCTCCGGGGTGAGCTTGAGCTCGACGATCTTCTCGATGCCGCCGGCGCCCAGCACGCAGGGCACGCCCACGAAGAGGCCCTTGATCCCGTACTCGCCCTCGAGGTACGCGGCGCACGGGAGGATCTTCTTGCGGTCGTTGAAGATGGCTTCGGCCATCTCGACGGCCGCCGACGACGGCGCGTAGTAGGCCGAGCCGGTCTTGAGGAAGTTGACGATCTCGGCGCCGCCGCCCGCGGTGCGCTTGACGATCGCCGCGACGCGCTCGGGGGTCATGAGCTCGGTGATCGGGACGCCCGCGACGGTGGAGTACCGCGGAAGCGGGACCATCGTGTCGCCGTGGCCGCCGAGAACGGTCGCGTGGATGTTCGACATCGAGACGCCGAGCTCCATCGAGATGAACGCGCGCATGCGGGCGCTGTCGAGGATGCCGGCCATGCCGATCACGTTCTGCTTCGGGAGCTTCGTGACGCGGCGGACGACCTCGCACATCGCGTCGAGCGGGTTCGTCACGACGATGACCTTGAGGTCGCGCGAGCCGCGCGTCGTCTTCGCGATGCACGAGCTGACGATCTCCTCGTTCTTCTTCAGCAGGTCGTCGCGCGACATGCCCGGCTTGCGGGCGAGGCCGGCCGTGACGATCACGAGGTCGGAGCCCTCGGTCTCGTCGTAGCCGTTCGTGCCGACGATCTTCATGTCGAACCCTTCGACGGCGCCCGACTGGAACATGTCCAGTCCCTTGCCCTGCGGGACGCCCTCGACCACGTCCACGAGGACGACGTCGGCCAGGTTCTGCTCCACGATGCGCTGGGCGACGGTCGCGCCCACGTTTCCTGCCCCGATCACGGTCACTTTGCGTCGCATGAATGGTTCCTTCCCCGGCGCCTCTCAATTTTGCGGCGGAGCCGTCGGCGAGGCAGCCTAGCACCGGGTCAAATCGACCTCATATGAAGCAAACCCATCAGTCCGGGGGGAACGTCCGGGAGCCCCCGGGCGTATAAAGGGGCAGGATGGCCGGCGAATACAAGAACCTCCCGCTCTGGAAGAGGGGAATGACCCTCGCCCACACGGTCTACGCGGCCGTGGAGGCGGCTGGGGCCAAGGGGACGGACGCAGGCACCCGCCTGAGAAAAGCAGCAGTTTCCGTGCCTTCCCTTGTCGGGGAGGCCTTCCTCGACATGTCCGGCAAGGACGTCGCGGAGGCCCTCTCCCTGGCCGAGGCGAAGCTGGACGAGGTCCAGGGACTCCTGACTTCTCCGGCGCTGAGCGGCATCCCGCCCGCCGACCTCGAAAGCCTTCTCGGCGACCTCGAGAGCCTCAAGGCCGAGCTCGTGCAGCTCCGGGCCACCCGGATGGGCGAAACGACGCACTAAGGCGCGATCCGGTGCCTCGCCAGCAGCTCCCGGACCTCGTCCGGCGTGTGCCGCGGGAGGTCCGGCCCGGCGTCGTCCGCGGCCCCCCATGCCAGCGCCGTCGCGAGCGCCGCGGTTTCGCGCGCGGCCGCGAAATCGAGCCGGCCGGCCGTGTCGGCCGCCGTGTGGTGCAGGGCGGCGTAGCCGGGGTCGATCTGGAACGCGGTGAGCACCGGGATGCCCGCCTTCACGAACGGGAAGGCGTCGCAGCCCGCCCAGATCTGGTACGTCCCGAAAATGGCCCGCCAGCGATCGTCGGGGGCGAGGGCGCGCTGGAAGAGGGCGCGCATCTCCTGCTTGCGCCCGTTCATGTAGAAACCCTTCGTGCGACCCGAGCCAAGGTCGAAGACCGCGGCGAGGGCGTGCGGCTCGGCGGCGTGTGCCGCCACGTACGCCGACGAGCCCGCCATCTTCTGTTCCTCCCCCGTGAAGAACGCAAAGCGGATCGTCCGGCGCGGCGCGGGCGCGAGCGCCTTCAGCGTGCGCGCCGCCTCGAGCAGCACCGCCACGTTGACGGCGTCGTCCGCCGCGCCCTCCCCCACCGCGACGCCGTCGAGGTGCGCCGCGAGGAGGACGAGCCCGCGCGCCCTGTCCGTGCCCGGAATGTCCGCGAGGACGTTGCGCGCCGGCGCGTCGACGGCCGCGCCCTCGGGACGCGGGTACGTCTCGAAGACGGGCGAAAGGCCGGCAGACGCGAGACGCGCGGCCGCGAGCTCCTCTCCCTTCGCGCACGCGGCGCTGCCGGTCACGCGCGCTCCGAGCGCCGCGAGGGCCCGCGCATCGGCCTCGATGGCGGTGGACGTCTCGGCCCGCGCCGCGAGCCGGGCCTGCAGGGAGGGCGCCGGTGCCTTCGCGCACGCGGCGGCGAGGAGTGCAAGCGCGGCGGCCGCGGCGGTCGTCCTCATCGCGCGAGGTGCTGGAGGGCGTCCGTCGGGCTGTAGGCGTCCGTGAGAACGGGCACGTCGGCCGTACGGATCTCGCCTTCGTAGAGGCGTGCGGCCCACTCGGAAATGGGCGGACGCCCGAGGCGCTCCGCGACGGCCTTCGCCCGGTCGGCGAGCGTGCCGGGGTCCACCCTCTCGGGCGAGCGCGTCGCGACCACGATCGCGTTGCCGCGGAACGTCCCCGCGCCGGCCTTGAGCTCGCTCGAGAACACATAGACGCGGGGAAAAACCTCGCCCAGCGTCTTCACGGCGGCCCAGAGGAGCTGATTGCGGTTGCCCGTGAGGTCGCCACCGAAGTTCACGGCCAGGACGCCGCCGGGACCGAGTTTTCTTGCGCAGAGCGCGTCGAACTCCTTCGTGACGAGGTGAAACGGCAGGCTGTCGGAGTAGTAGGCGTCCACGACGATCACGTCGGCGCCGTCCACCTGGCGTTCCAGCTCGCGGCGGCCGTCGCCCACGATCACGCGGTCGTTCGCGTCCGGCGCGAAAGCGAAGTAATTCCGCGCGACCGCGACGACCTCCGGGTCGATCTCGATCGAAGTCGAGGCGATTTCGGGGGCGCGCGTGGCGAGGAGGGTCGGCAGCATCCCGGCGCCGAGCCCGATCATGACGACGCGCCGGGCGTCCGGCGCGAACGCGAGGGAGAGCGCAAGCCCGTCCGTGTAAGCGATCCCGAGGTCCACGCCGGGCCGCACCGGCGCGTAACCCTGGAGCCGATTGTCGAAGTAGAGGGCGCGGCGCAGTCCCTGGTCCACGACGCGGATGCGGTGGTAGGCCGTCTCCTTCTCGAGGAGAAGCGTGCCGGCGGGCCCGGGCGCCTTCGCGATGCCGGGCCCCACGAGGAAGACGAGCGCGCCCGCCGCCCCGAGGAAACCGGCCCACGCGGCGCGGCGCAGGAGACGCGGCGCCGGGACGAGAAGGGCCGACACGAGCAGCGCGGCCCCGATGCCGAAGAGGATCGGCCGCGTCGGGAACGTCGGGATCAGGAAGAAGGCCGCCGCAAACGCGCCGAGGATCGAGCCGACCGTCGACACGGCCGAGAGCCGGCCCGCGGCCGACCCGACGAGCGCGAGGTCCTTCGCCGCGAGGCGCACGGCGAAGGGCGTGACGGCGCCCATGAGGATGCTCGGAGGAGCGAAGAGCACGGCGGCCGCGAGCAGCGCGCGGAAGCGATCCGGTACGGGCGCACCGCTGGCGGCCGCGAGGACGGCGTCGGGCGCGGCGAACAGGACGATCACGAGCGCGCCCGCCGCGAGGAGCACGCCGGAGAGCAGCGCCGGCTCGGGCCGGCGGTCGGCGAGGCGCCCGCCGAGCGCATAGCCGACCGCAAGGGCCGCGAGAAACGTCGTGATGAGCGCGCCCCAGACGAAGAGCGACGTCCCGAAAACCGGCGCGAGCACGCGGCTCCCGACGATCTCGAGGGCCATGAGCGCGGCGCCGGAGAGGAAAACCGCCCCGTCGAGGCGCAGGAGGTCGCGGGCCCCCTTCAAGCCACGCACCACGCCGCTTGACGCCCCGCGGCGCGACCGATAGTTTTGCCGACTATGAAACGTCGCTCCACGCTCACCGCCGTCCTCGCCGTGATCCTTCTCGCCGCGTCCGCCGGCTTCGCCCAGACGACGGCGAGCCCCGCCGCTCCTGCCGCCACGACGGCCGCCGCACCCTCGACGGCCGCCGCCGCGCCCGAAACGGCCGCTCCCCCCATGACGGCAGCCGCCGCTCCAGCGACGACCGCATCGGCCGCTCCGGCGCCCGCGACCGCGACCGAGCCGCCCGCCGGTTCCTCGCGCACGACGACGATCGTCATCGGCCTCATCGTCCTCCTGCTTCTGATCGTCCTCGTGGTGCTCGGGACGAAGAAAGAAGAATGACCGGGAGATTCTCTTAGAAGGTGAAGAGGGCGCCGCAGCGTCATGCGGCCGGGTCGGCCTGCGCGGCCGGCTCGCTCTTCACCCCTCGAAGCTCTTCCATCCTCTTCTCCAGCGTGTCCACGATCCCCGCGTCGTCCGCGAGCGGTGCGAGGGGGACGAGCATCTCCGTCGCGCTCGCGACGGACGCCTCGAGGCCCGCGCGCGCCACGTCCCGGGCCTTCGCGGCGACGCCGGGGTCTACGAGAGCCGTCGCCCAGGTCGTCGCGTGGACGAGCGCGGCGTGGAGGCGTGTCGCGTCGGCCTTCGCGGAGGCCGGGACGTCCCGCATGAGCTGGTAAGCAGCGTGCTGCGCCGCCATCGCGGAGCGGTAGAGCGGATGCTCACGGACGCTTTCCCGGGGGGAGATCTTCGGCATGAAGGGATTGTAGAGAAAGAAGAAGAAGAGATTTCTTTGAAGGTTAAGAGGGGCCGGGCTCGCGCCGGCGCCCTATTCACTTTCTAAGAAGATCTTCTCTTCATCTTCAGCAGATCCACGCGACGCCGATCGAGAGCACGTCGACACTGCTCGCGGCCGGGACGACCTCGACCTTCTGGAAGCGGCTCGCGTCCGGCGGGGCGAGCTTGGCCTCGAGCTCCTCGATCTCGGCCTTCAGGCCCTCGACCCTCGCCTCGGCAGTGCCTTCCATGCGCTTCTTGCTCAGGACGGAGCCCACCTTGTTCACACGGAGCGTCTTCTTCTTTCCGAAGAGGCCGCCCAGGACGTCGAGCGCCGCCGTGCCCATGGACGCGTAGGTTTCCATCGACCTTCCCTGCTCGGTCGCTTCCGCCGCCGCGAGGTCGCGCTTCTTCTTCTCCAGCTTCTCTCGCAGCGCTGCTGGAGCTTCGGCGCCCGACGCGGCGCGCGCGGCGAACGCTTCCGGAGTCTCGCCTGGAAGGGAGAGCGCGCCCGTGACCGGGTCCTTGAGAAGCGTCGTCGCGAGCTTGTCCGGAAGGCGCGAGCGCACGGCCTTCTCGGCCGCCTTCACGCCTGCCGGGCCGACCCAGGCCGGAAGGTCCGGGTAGCGCAGGGCGCGCGGCGCCTTGTCGAGCAGGCCGGTCGCGGCCAGGTCCGTCGTCTCGCCTTCGAGGACGTCGGCGGCCGAGGGCGCCGACAGAGGGAAGAGCTTGACGCCCTGCGTTTCGGGCGACGTTCCCTTCGCGGTCTTGTAGCGGACGGCGTACCTGACGTAGAGCGCCGCCGACGCGAGGTCGGCGCCGCGCTTCATGTCGACCCAGCGCGCGGGCCACTCCTGCGGGAGCGGCGGGGGCGCGGATCCGGCGGGCGCCGCGTCCGCCTTCCTCCCGGCCGCGGGCGCGGAGCCGCGCAGCTTCGCGAGGTCCGACTTCGTCATCGGGCCGCGCAGGTAGCTCATCGCCCAGCGAGTCTCGACGAGCGCGGGCTCCTTGCGGTGAACGTCGTGGAGGAGGAAGACGCGCTTACGCGTCTTGTCGAGCAGTCTCGACGCATCCTTGCCGCCGGCCTCGACGAGGCCCTCGGAGAGCCGATTGCGGTCGCGCTCGGTCTGCAGCGTCCCGACCCACCAGCAGCCGCAGTTCGCGAGGCCGCGGTAGTCGAGGTCGACGGGATTCTGCGACGCGAGGACGACGCCGACGCCGAACGCGCGCGCCTGCTTGAGGAGCGTGAGGAGCGGCTTTTTCGTCGGCGGTTCGGCCGTGGGCGGGAAGAAGCCGAAGATCTCGTCGATGTAGACGAGAGCGCGGAGCGCCGGGCTGCCGGGAAGCGTGCGCATCCACGACTTCACGCGCGCGAGCAGCGTCGCGACGACGAAGAGGCGCTCGGCGTCGCCGAGGTGGGCGATCGAGACGATCGAGAGGCGCGCCCTGCCGTCTTTCGCCGGGGCGAGCATTCGCGCGACGTCGAGGTCGTCGCCCTGCCGGAATGCGGCCGTGGCGGGAGACGCGAGGAGGCCGTTCAGCGCCAGCACGAGCGCCTGCCGGTCCTTTGCCGGATAGAAGGCGTCGAGGGAGAGCGCGCCGACCTTTGCGAACGGCGGCGACGAGGCCGTGTCGAGGAGCGTCTCGAGCGTGGCCGTCTTGCCGTCCGCCCAGAGCGCGTCCACGCAGGCGGCGAGGAAGACGAAGTCGCGCGACTTCACGGGGTCGGCGTCGCGGCCCGCGAGGCCGAGGAGGCCGCCCACCCACGAGCCCACGAGGTCGCGGCCGTCCTCCTCGTCCGCGCCCGCGGGCGGCGGCGTGCACGCGCCGAAGAGGTCGAGCGGGACGCCCGCCGTCGAGCCCGGCGTGTAGACGACGGCGTCGCGGCTCGCGAGGAGCGCCTTGACGTCCGCGGGGCCGAGGCCCCAGCCCGCGAGGCCGTCCGCCCACTTCTTCGACTCGGACTCCGGCGTCCCGGCGGACGGGTCGACGAACGGCGCGAACTCCTCCGGCGCGAGGTTCGGGAAATTCAGGAGAAGGTTGCCGAGGTCGCCCTTGGGATCCACGGCGAGGACCGGGATCCCGCGCTGGAGGAGCTCCTCGATCAGGACGATCCCGAGCGCCGTCTTGCCGCTGCCCGTCATGCCCACGATGAGGCCGTGCGTCGTCAGGTCGGAGGGGTCGAGCCGGAAATCCTCGCGGACTGTCTTTCCGGTCGAGGCATCGACGGCGCGGCCCAGGAAGAGCGTGGATTTCGTGTCGGACATGCGCGCGATCTTAGCGCCGCGGTATCGTCGCCCCATGGACACGAACGCCCACGAGCCCGCGATCCGCGTCTCGATGCTGCCCCGCGACACGAACGGGCACGGGACGATCTTCGGCGGCGTCCTTCTCGCCTACATCGACCAGGCCGGCGCGATCGCGACGCGCCCGTTCTGCAATCTCGTCGTGACCGTGAAGATGAACGAGGTCGTCTTCCATCACCCGGTCTACGTGGGCGACGTCGTGAGCTTCTACGCGAAGGTCGTGAAGATCGGGACGACCTCGATCAGCGTGCAGGTCACCGTCACCGCGGAGCGGTGGAAGGAATCGGGCAAGGTCCTGAAGGTGACGGA
Organism: Acidobacteriota bacterium; assembly: GCA_016716715.1. Classification (NCBI taxonomy): domain Bacteria; kingdom Pseudomonadati; phylum Acidobacteriota; species Acidobacteriota bacterium. The sequence continues at coordinate 118,072 of JADJVE010000010.1, forward strand.
GGCCGAGGTCGTCTACGTGAACGTCGGCGAGGACGGCCGGCCGGTGCCGATCCGCAAGCCGCCGTCCGGCGCGTGGGCCTGAAGCTCACTTCTTCCTGAAGAAGCGCTCGCAGCCGGCGGGCGGGCCCATCGTGAGCGGGCCCTTCGTGTTGTTCGTCTCGTCCGCCTCGTCGACCAGGTTGCCGGGGTCGGCGGTCGCGAGGAACGGGTGGTTCGCCTTGACCATGTAGGCCGGGTCCGCCGCGAGGAAGAGGACGTCCGCGTTCACGGTGACCGACTTCCCCGCCGCGATCTCCGGGAGCGGAACGCTCGCCATCCAGCCCGCGCGATCCTGGGCCGCGACGGTCAGGAGCGGCTTGCCCCCGAGCGAGGCGGAAGACGGCGACGGGCCCGTCCCCGCGTTCGTGACGATCACGGCGAAACTGTAGACGACCGTGTTCGGCTCGCACGACGGCTTCGGGACCGTGTTCGACGTCGGACCGGCGAAGCCGAACGCCGTGACCTGAAGGTCCGGCTTTCCGGGCGTCGGCGTGGGCGCCGGCGCCGCCGTGGGCGTCGGCGCGGGTTTCGCCGGCTTCTTCTGCGCGGCGGCGGGAGCGGCGGCAAGCGCGGCGCAGAAGGCAAGGGCGAGCGTCCGGTTCATGTCGGCCTCCATGGGGTCAGTCGTCGTCGCGGACCGAGCCGCGCCGCACCTTGCGGGCCGCGGCCGCGCGCTTGGCTTTCAGGCGTCTCTCTTTCGCGGCTCGCGACGGGCGCGTCGCGCGGCGCGATTTCGGCGCGACCTGCGCCTTCTCGAGCAGCTCGCGCACCTTGTCGCGCGCCCCGGAGAGGTTACGGTACTGGTCGCGGCTCTCCTGCGCGGTGACGCGCAGGACGCCGTCCGCGCCGAGGCGGCGGCCCGCGAGCGTCGCGAGGCGGCGGCGCGCGGGCTCGTCCAGGCCCTCGACCTTCGCGAGGTCCACCTCCAGAAGGATCTTCGACGCCACCTTGTTGACGTTCTGCCCGCCCGGCCCGCTCGAGCGCACGGCGTGCGCCTCGATTGCGGCGGGCGGGACGAAGACGCCGGGCGGGGCGCTGATCGGGTCGGCCACGACACGCGAAGCATAATCCCCGCGTGAACCGGCGCGATCCCGTCCGCCTCGTGTACTCCACGGCGACGGGCCGCGTCTGCGCGACGTGCGGCTGGCCTTCGGACGAGTGCAAATGCTCCTCGAAGGTCGAAGAGAAGATTCCGCCGAAGGTCGTCGTCAAGCTGCGACTCGAGAAGGCTGGGCGCGGCGGCAAGATGGTTACGGTTCTCGACGGGCTGCCGAGGAATTCGGATTTCTTAGAAGGTTTAGCGAAGGACCTGAAGAAAGCCCTCGGCACAGGTGGCTCGGTCGTGGGCGCGACGATCGAGCTCCAGGGAGAGTGGCGCGAACGCCTCCGAATTCTCTTACCTTCTAAGAATCTCTCGGTGAAGGGTTGAAGCCGACACGCGTCTTCCTCGTGCGGCACGGCGCGACGACGCTTTCGGCCGAAGACCGCTTTGCGGGCGAGACGGAAGTCGAGCTGTCCGAGGAGGGGCGCGAGCAGCTGCACCACCTCGCCGCGCGTCTCGCGCGCGAGCCGCTCGCCGCGGTCGCCGCGAGCCCGATGACGCGCACGGTCGAGAGCGCGAAGATCCTCGCGGCGCCGCACGGGCTGCCCATCCTGCCCGTGGACGGGCTGCGCGAGATCTCGCACGGCCGCTGGGAACAGCGGACGCGCGCCGAGGTCGAGGCCCGATGGCCCGAGGAGTACGCGTGCTGGGAGCGCGACCCGTACACGTTCGCGCCGGAGGGCGGCGAGACGGGTCTCGCCGTGACGGCGCGCGCGCTTCCCGTGCTCGTTTCGCTCGTCAACGAGCACGCGGGCCGGTCGATTCTCGTCGTCTCGCACAAGGCCACGATCCGGCTCCTCCTCTCGGCGCTGATCGGCTTCGACCCGCGCACGTATCGCGACCGCCTCGACCAGAGCCCGGCCTGCCTGAACGTCCTCGATTTCAAGGGGCCGTCGCAGGCGCGGCTCATGCTCTTCAACGACGTGTCGCACTACGCGCACGCCGGCGCGTCGACGCCGTCGCTGCCGAAGGGGAGCCTCTCGAAGTGGTGGGACGACCCGCCGATCTGATCAGGGGACGCGCGGACGAGACGCCCGCCGTCCAGCCCGTGCCCCACGCCCACTGGAAGTTGAAGCCGCCGATCGGGCCGAACGCGTCGAGCACCTCGCCTGCGAGCCACAACCCCGGGACGACCTTGCTCTTCCCGCTGCCGGGGTCGACCTCGTCCAGCGCGACGCCGCCCCCCGTGACCTCCGCCGTTCGGTAGCCCTCCGTGCCCGTCGCAGGGAGCGGGAACGCCGCCAGCGTTTCCGCGACCCGCCGCCGCGCGTCGCGAGTCAGCCGCGCGAGCGGCTGATCCGCGACGCCACTCTCCGCCAGCACAAGCTGAATGAGTCGGTCGGGAAGAGAACCGGAGGAGGAGAAAGAGGAAGAGGAAGATTTTCTTAGAAGGTTGAAGAGGGAGATGCCAGAGCGAGCACCCGCAACGAGGCGCGCGTCCCAAGCGGCCGCAACGGACGAGGCGTCCGTCGCGCGTTTCGGCGCCGCGGCCCGCACGGGACCATTCGAAGAAATCTTCTCTTCTCTCTTCTCTTCTCCGAATCCGAAGCAAACTCTTACTTCCGTTTGGCCCGCGGCGCGGGCGACGACGTGCGAGACGTCGAGCACCGCCGGGCCGCTCCAGCCCTTGTGCGTGAAGAGGAATCCGCCCTCCGACCCGGCACTCTCGCCGCTCGCCGCGCACTTCGCGGTGACCCGCGCGTTTACGCTCACGCCGGAAAGTGCGTGGTGCGCGGGCGCATCGCCCGTGAGCGGGACGAGGGCGGGGTACGTCGGCACGAGCGTGTGGCCCAGCGCCTCGGCCCACGCGAAGCCGCGCCCGTCGGCGCCGCCTCCGAGGACCGAGAGACCGCCGGTCGCGAGGATCACGCGGGAGGCGCGGACGTCGGGGCCGTCCGCCATCCGGATCGCGAAGCCCCCGTCCATCCGTCCGACCTCGCGAACGATCGCGCCCGTGCGGATCTCCGCGCCCGCCAGGGCGGCCCGCGCCACGAGCGCGTCGCGCACGTCCTTCGCCCGGTTCGAGGGCGGGAAGAGCTTCTTCCCTTCCTCTTCCTCGCGCAGCGGCCCGCCGAGAAGCTCCTCGAAGAACGCGCGCTGCTCCTCGAGCGGGACACGGGCAAGGTACCGGCCCACGACGCGCGGCGGCGCGGCCGAGACGAAGCGCTCGCGCGCCTCCTCCATCGGGAGGACGTTGCAGCGCCCGCCGCCGGAGACGAGGATCTTGCGGCCCGGCTGCGCGGCCGCCTCGAGGACGACGACGCCTGCCGCGCCCGCCTCGGCGGCGCGGATCGCCGCGAGGAGGCCCGCCGCCCCGCCCCCGAGAATCGCGAGGTTCACCACATCCGCCATCCCGTCGATAATGCGGCATGCCTTCCTCGACGGGCGGACCCGGCGGGTTTTTCCGCCGCATCGCCTACCGCGTGTACTTCGTTCTCGCCTGCGCGGTCGGCGGCATCTCGTTCATCCTGCTCGCGGCGGCCGCCCTCCTCCATTACGCGTTCTTCCGCGACGGCGAGAAGGCCGCGCTCGTGTGGATCCGGGGCTTCGGCTTCGTGATGACGCGCTTCCTCTTCTGGAAGGTGGCCGTCGAGAACTTCGACACGCTCCTCGCCACGCGGCCCGCGGTCGTCGTCGGGAACCACCAGTCCAATCTGGACATCGCGACGTGGTCGACGTTTTTCCCCGACAAGGCCGTCGCCGTCGGGAAGAAGGAGATCCTCAAGATTCCCGTCTTCGGGATGCTCTGGAAGGTCTCGAAGCACATTCTGATCGACCGGTCGAACGCCATTGCAGCGCGCGACTCGCTGAGGGCCGCGGCCGAGCGCGTCCGGACCGAGAGCCTCAGCGTCTGGGTGCTGCCCGAGGGCCACCGCAACACGAAGCCCGAGATGCTGCCCTTCAAGAAGGGCGCGTTCCACCTCGCGATCGCCGCGCAGGTGCCCGTGGTCCCGTTCGCGACGTCGCCGATGTGGACCGTCCTCGACGCGCACCGCTGGATGGTGCGCCCCGGGACCGTGCGCGTGCGCTTCCTGCCGCCGATCCCGACCGCCGGGATGACGGACGACGACGTCGAGCGCCTCAGCCTCGCCGCGCGCGCGGCGATCGAGGGGGCGCGCCAGGACTTCCTGAAGACGGCGGGCCCGCGGATCGGCTAGACCCGGAACGTATCCGGCCGCCAGCTCTGGATCCGCTTCTTGATCGCCTCGCCCGTGAGGTTCTCGTCGAGCGCGACCTCAACGAGGCCCGCGAGCTCGGTGTCGGGCGCGAAGCGCAGGCCGATGAGCTGGTCCTCCGTGAGCGAGAGGCTCCGGGCCCGCAGCGGATCCTCGAGGACCGCCGCGAGGCGCTGGCGCTCCTCGAGCCGGATGACGCGGTCCTGGGCCCTGAGCGCGAACGACCGCGCCTTCCACGCGACGACGATGAGAGCCGCCGAGACGAAGATCCCCCAGATCGTCCACGCGGACGGCGCCTTGATCGCGAGCCAGAGGTGGACGAAGAAGGCGATCACGAGAACCGGGGCCGCGAAGAAGTGGTACCAGGGGTCCCAACGGCGGTGGGTCTTGTAGTCCTGCGTGGGCGTTTCGGCCATTTTGTTCCTCTCCGTGAAATCCGTCCCCGCTCTGGATACGGACTCTCGATAGACTCAAGGGCCCCCCGGGGCTCCGCCCCACTCTATCCAAAAGGAGACTCCCCCGCATGTTCCGACCCCGCGCCCTCGCGCCGCTGGCGCTCGCCCTCGTCTTCGCGGCCTCGTCTGCCCGCGCCGACAAGGAGACGTTCCTCCTCGACAAGAACCACACCCAGATCGGATTCAAGGTCCGCCACTTCGTCACGAAAGTCCCCGGCAAGTTCGCGAAGTTCGAGGGGACCCTCGTCCTGGATCGCGCGAAGCCCGAGGAGAGCTCCGTCGACCTCAAGATCGACGCGACGAGCATCGACACGGGCGTCCCGAACCGCGACAAGCACCTCAACTCGGCGGATTTCTTCGACACCGCGAAGTTCCCCGAGATCACGTTCAAGTCCACGAAGATCGCCGCGAAGGGCAAGGACGCGTACGAGGTCACGGGCGACCTCACGATGCGCGGCGTGACGAAGCCCGTCACGCTGGCCGTGACCGCGAACGGCTTCGCGAACGACGGCCGCGGCGGCCAGAAGACCGGCTTCGACGTGACCGGCAAGCTCAACCGCAAGGATTTCGGCGTGAGCTGGAACGCGACCGTCGACCAGACCACGATGCTCTCGGACGACGTGGACCTCGAGATCACCGTCGAGGCGAACAAGCCCGCCCCGAAGCCAGCGACCCCGCCCCGGCCGCCCCGGCCACGAAGTGACCCATTCCCCGCTTTGTGCGGGGGCTGCAAGAGCTTAGGATTCAGTCGCCCGGCTTGACGCCGGGCGATTCTCCTTCGAAGGAATCCTCCGATGTCCGAAACGACCACTTCCGCCCTTTTGCCCGCGCGGAGCCACCGCGTCCGCCCCGTCGCGGTCTTCGGCTTCGCCCTCGTCCACGTCGCCGCGGTCGCCGGCGTCGTGGCCCTCGGCTTCTCGTGGAAGGGCGTCGCCCTCGCGGTCGCCTCGTACTACCTGCGCATGTTCGCGATCACGGCGGGCTTCCACCGCTACTTCTCCCACAAGGCCTTCAAGCTCTCGCGCGTTCCGCAGTTCCTCCTCGCGCTGCTCGGCCAGACGTCCGCGCAGAAGGGCGTCCTGTGGTGGGCGTCCAACCACCGGCACCACCACAAGTACTCGGACACGCCCGAGGACATCCACAGCCCGAAGCAGGACGGCTTCTGGTGGAGCCACATCGGCTGGATCCTCTCGGGCAGGTACGACGAGACGGATTTCTCCCGAATTCCCGACCTCGCGAAGTTCCCCGAGCTCGTCTGGCTGGACCGCAACCAGTACGCCGCGACGATGCTCTACGGGATCCTCACGTTCGTCTGCTTCGGCTGGACCGGCCTCGTGTGGGCCTACTTCGTGTCGACCGTGTTCCTCTGGCACGGCACGTTCACGATCAACTCCCTCATGCACGTGATCGGGCGCCGCGTGTTCCCGACGACGGACACGAGCCGCAACAGCATGTTCTTCGCCCTCGTGACGATGGGCGAGGGCTGGCACAACAACCACCACTTCTACCCGAGCTCGGCCGCGCAGGGCTTCCGCTGGTGGCAGCTGGACGCGAGCTTCTATCTCCTCTGGCTGGGCGAAAAGCTCGGCGTCGTGAAGAACCTGCGCCGCGCGCCGACGGCCGCCGTCATCGCGCGCCTGACGTCCGGCGCGGGCGCCGTCGCCTCGCCGGCGCACCTCGCGTCCGACGCCGCGGACGCCCTTGCCGCGCGGTGGGAGGAGATCCGCTCGGCGGCCAGCGTCGCGGCCCACGCGGCGCTCGTCGAGCTCGAGGCCGCGCGCCTCAGGGCCTCGGCCCGCCTCGAGACGCTCCAGGAGGACTACGCCGCCGCCCGCGCCCGCGCCGGCGTGGCCGCGGAGTCGAAGCTCGAGGAGCTCCGCACCGAGATCGAACGCACGCGGCGCGAGCTGCACGAAACGCTCCAGCGGCTCGTCGAGCAGGCGGAAGGGCTGGGCCTCGCGCCCGCCTGAGGAGACCCATGGCAGACCTCTACGCCCAGCACCTCGCCCGCCTCGCCGCCTCCACCTCGCGGGCCCTCGAGGAGACGGGCTTCGACCGGATGGTCGTCCACTCGGGCGTGCCGTTCACGTACTTCGCCGACGACAACGACGCGCCCTTCCACCCGACGCCCACGTTCGCGCACTGGGCGCCCGTCGAGGGCCCGTACCATCTCCTCGACGTCGTGCCCGGGAAGAAGCCGCGCCTCGTGCGCGTGCAGCCGCGCGACTACTGGTACGCGCCACCCGCGCCCGCGCCCGCCTTCGTGGCTCGGGAGTTCGACGTCGTCGACGTCGCGACTTCCGAGGCCGGGTGGAAGGCCGTCGGAAACGGCTTCGCGCGAACGGCCTTCGTCGGCGGCGCCGTGGACGAGGCGGCCGCGCACGGCTTCCGACCCCAGAACGTGAACCCGAAGGGGCTCGTCGCGCGGCTGGACTGGGAGCGCTCGTACAAGTCCGACTGGGAGGCCGAGCAGGTCGCCGTCGCGAACGCGAAGGCGGCGCACGGCTACCGCGCCATCGAGAAGGCGTTCCGCGCGGGCGCCTCCGAGATGGAGCTGCACCACGCGTACCTCACGGCGATCGGCGACGTGGAGGAGGCCCTCCCGTACACGTCGATCGTCGCGCTCGACGACCGCTCCGCGACGCTCCACTACCACGGCAAGCGCGGAAAGCTGCCCTCTCCGTCGAAGGTGCTCCTCGTGGACGCGGGCGCCACCGTGAACGGTTATGCGTCCGACATCACGCGCACGTTCGTCCGGGAGGGCGTCGAGCCCGTCTTCGCGCGCCTCCTCGACGGCATGAAGGCGCTGCAGGCGAAGCTCTGCCTCGAGGGGCGGCCGGGCCTCCACTACCGCGACTTCCACCTCCGGGCGCAGAAGTACGTCGCGGACCTCCTTCGAGAGGTCGGGGTCCTGAACGTCTCGTCCGACGAGGCCGTCACGACGCGCCTGACGTTCCCGTTCTTCCCGCACGGTCTCGGCCATTTCCTCGGCCTGCAGGTCCACGACGTCGCCGGGCGCCAGGCCGACCGCACGGGCACGCCCGCGCCGCCGCCGGCCGACCACCCGGCGCTCCGCACCGTCCGGCCGATCGAAGAACGCATGCTCTTCACGGTCGAGCCCGGGCTCTACTTCATCCCGATGCTCCTCGGTCCCCTACGCGAGGGCCCGCACCGTGCCGCGATCGACTGGGCGCTCGTGGATCGCCTGATCCCCATGGGCGGCATCCGCGTCGAGGACAACATCTTCGTCGGGAAGGACGCGAACCGGAACCTCACGCGCGAGTCGCTCCCCGAGTAAGGGGCCGCGTGCGGACGGGCAAGGCCGCTCTCGGTTTCATCTTCGTCACGATCCTGCTCGACATGCTCGCGCTCGGCGTGATCGTGCCGGTCCTCCCCACCCTCGTGACGGCGTTCCAGCACGGCGACACCGCGAAGGCGGCCGAGACGATCGGCCTCTATGCGACGGTCTGGGCGCTCATGCAGTTCGTCTTCTCGCCGATCCTCGGCCTGCTCTCGGACCGCTTCGGCCGCCGCCCCGTGATCCTCCTCTCGAACGCGGGGCTCGCCCTCGACTACGCCGTGATGGCGCTCGCGCCGACGCTCGGCTGGCTCTTCCTCGGGCGCGTCTTCTCCGGGATCACGTCGGCCAGCGTCCCGACGGCGATCGCGTACATGACCGACGTGACGCCACCCGAGGACCGGGCGCGCTCGTTCGGATTCGTCGGCGCCGCGTTCGGGCTCGGGTTCGTCGTCGGACCGGCCGTGGGCGGCTGGCTCGGGACGCAGAACCCGCGTCTCCCGTTCTGGGTCGCGGGCGGGATGAGCCTCCTGAACGCGCTCTGGGGGCTCTTCGTCCTGCCCGAGTCGCTCCCCAAGGAGAAGCGCCGGACGCGCCTCGACCTTTCCACCGCGAACCCGCTCGGCACGCTCGCGCTCCTCAGGCGCCACCGCGAGCTCTTCGGCCTCGCCTCGGTGAACTTCATCGGCTGGGTCGCCCACGAGGTCTACCCGGTCATCTTCGTCCTCTACGCGACCTACCGGTACGGCTGGAACGAGCGCACGGTCGGGACGGTCCTCGCGGGCGTCGGCGCGATCGGGATCGTCGTCTCGGCCGGCCTCGTCGGGCCCGTCGTCAAGGCGATCGGCGAGCGGCGGACGCTCCTCCTCGGGACGCTCCTGGGCGCGGCGGGCTTCGCGCTCTACGGCTGGGCGCCGGCGGCGGGCTTCTTCCTGGCCGCGCTTCCGGTGAGCGGTCTCTGGGGCCTCGCGGGACCGGCCTCGCAGGCGCTCATGTCCAAGCGCGTCTCGGCGTCGGAGCAGGGCGAGCTGCAGGGCGCGCTGGGGTCGGTGCGGAGCCTCGCGATGCTCGTCGCCCCGTCCATCTTCTCGCTGACGTTCGCGTTCGCGATCGCGCCGGAGCGCTCCGTGAAGCACCCTGGCGCGCCGTGGTTCGTTGCGGCGGGGCTGCTCGTCCTCGCCGCAGCCCTCGCAGCAGCCGTCACGCGACCGGCGCACGCGCCGCGTCCTTTATAGTCCGGCGCGATGTCCGCGACGCTCCACCGATCCGGCGAGACTCCCCGCGCCGCCCGATTCCGCCAGCCCGCCGAATGGGACCGTCACGAAGCCGTGTGGCTCGCGTGGCCGAGTCACGAGGACCTCTGGGAAGACGCGCTCCCCGGCGTCCGGGCCGCCTTCACCGGGTTCGCCGCCGCGATCGCGGATCGCGACGTGGCCGGAAATCCCCGGGGTGAGCAACTGAACGTCCTCGTGCCCGACGACGAAAACGGCCGCCTCGCGGCGACGGCGCTCGCGGGCCTCGGCGCGCGTTACTTCGTGATCCCGTTCGGCGACATCTGGCTGCGCGACACGGCGCCGGTTTTCCTCGTCGGACCCGGTCACCGGCGCGCGGCGGCCTCGTTCCGATTCAACGGCTGGGGCGGCAAGTACGTCCTCCCGGACGACGACGCGGTATCGGAACGGGTCGCGATGGCTTCCGGCCTCCCGGCGTACCGCTTCCCGTGGATCCTCGAGGGCGGGTCCGTGGACGTGGACGGCGAAGGCACGTGCCTGACGACCCGCCAGTGCCTCCTGAACCGCAACCGCAACTCCGGGATGTCCCCGAAAGCGATCGAGGACGGCCTGAAGGACGCGCTCGGCGTCTCGACGATCCTGTGGCTCGGCGACGGCCTCCTGAACGACCACACGGACGGGCACATCGACACGATCGCGCGCTTTGTCGCTCCCGGCGAGGTCGTGTGCATGTCGCCCTCGGGCGGCGACGACCCGAACCACCGCGTCCTGCTCCAGATCGCGCGCGACCTCGTGCACATGCGCGACGCGGAAGGCCGGCCGCTGAACGTGACGACGGTCCCCTCGCCCGGCCTCGTGACGGGCCCGGATGGGGAGGTCATGCCCGCGAGCTACGTGAACTTCTACATCGCGAACACGACCGTCGTCGTGCCCGCGTACGGCGTCCCGAACGACGAACCCGCGCGCGCGGCGATCGGGCGGCTCTTCCCGGGGCGACGCGCCGTGTCCATCCCCGCCCGCCAGCTCCTCGAGGGTGGCGGCGCCTTCCACTGCATCAGCCAGCAGGTGCCCGAATGACGGAAGTCCAGAACGTCACCTTCGCCGCCGTCCAGTGCGCGCTCGGCGGCTCCGTGGACGAGAACGTCGCGAAGGTGGAGTCCCTCGTGCGCGCGGCGGCGAAGAAGGGCGCGACCGTCATCCTCCCGCCCGAGCTCTTCGAGGGGCCGTATTTCTGCCGCGAGGAGCGCGACCGCTACTTCGCGTGGGCGAAGCCCGCCGAGGGCCACCCGACGATCGCGCGCTTCTCCGCGCTCGCGAAGGAGCTCGGCGCCGCAATCCCCGTCTCCTTCTTCGAGAAGGCCGGGCACGCGTACTACAACAGCCTCGCGATGGTGGACGCGGACGGGACCGTGATGGGCATCTACCGCAAGAGCCACATCCCCGACGGCCCGGGCTACGAGGAGAAGTTCTACTTCCGCCCCGGCGACACGGGCTTTCGCGCGTGGAACGCGAAGATGGCGCACCTCGGCGTCGGGATCTGCTGGGACCAGTGGTTCCCCGAGGCCGCGCGCGCGATGCTCCTCGCGGGCGCCGACGTTCTCCTCTACCCCACCGCGATCGGCTCGGAGCCGGAGAACCCGGCGCTCGACACCCGCGATCTCTGGCAGCGCGCCATGCTCGGCCACGCCGTCAGCAACGTGGCGCCGGTCATCGCCGCGAACCGCGTCGGGAACGAGGGCGGGCAGGTCTTCTACGGGTCTTCGTTCGTCGCGAACCAGCGTGGCGAGAAGCTCGCGGAGCTGAGCCGCGAGGAGGAGGGCGTCGCCGTGGCGACGATCGACCTCGCGCAGGTCCGCCGCGACAGGGCCTCCTGGGGCTTCTTCCGCGACCGCCGCCCGGACCTCTACGGACGCCTCGTAACCTGAATAGGCCGATTCGTTTACGCGGCGTGAGATCGCGTATTGACACACGCCCCCTTCCGGGGATCTGCTAGCGAAACAGCAGAAACTTTCGGAGGAGGGACCCCATGGGCCTGACTCGACGAACCTTCCTGAAGGCGGGCACGGCCGGCGGCGCCGTCGCCCTCGGCTTCGACCTCAACGAAGCCCGCGCCGAGATGCGCGAGTTCAAGATCTCGCGCACCACGGAGACGCGCTCGACGTGCCCGTACTGCTCGGTCTCGTGCGGCGTCATCATCCACACGCTCGGCGACCGCGCGAAGAACGCGGCGGCCTCGGTCGTCCACGTCGAGGGCGACCCGGACCACCCGATCAACCGCGGCACGCTCTGCCCCAAGGGCATCACCCTCAAGGAGGACATCCAGCACGCCCACCGGCTCACGAAGCCGATGGTGCGGCGGGCTGGCTCCGATAAGTGGGAGGACGTCTCCTGGGACGACGCGATCGCCGGCATCGCGAAGCAGATCAAGACGACGCGCGACAAGTGCTTCGTCGCGAAGAACGCGAAGGACCAGGTCGTGAACCGCAATCCGGGCATCGGCCTCATCGGCGGCTGCACGGACACGAACGAGTTCAACTTCCTGATGTGGAAGACGGGCGCCGCGCTCGGCGTCGTCTACAGGGACTCCCAGGCACGGGTATGACACGGACCCACGGTGGCCAGTCTGGCCGCCACGTTCGGGCGCGGGGCGATGACCAACGGATGGGTCGACATCAAGAACGCCGACGTCGTCTTCGTCATGGGCGGCAACCCCGCCGAGAACCATCCCTGCGGCTTCAAGTGGGCGATCGAAGCCCGCAAACTCCGTAACGCGAAGATCGTCACGGTCGATCCGCGCTACACGCGGACGGCCGCCGTCGCGGATCTCTACTCCCCCATCCGCGCCGGCACGGACATCGCGTACCTCAACGGCATCATCCGGTACGCGATCGAAAAGGACCGCTTCCACGCCGACTACGTGAAGGCCCACACGAACGCGGGCTACGTCATCGGCGAGAAATACGGCTTCACCGAGGGCCTCTTCACGGGCTGGGACACGGAAAAGGGCTCGTACGACAAGGCGGCCTGGGCCTACGAGGCCGACGCGAAGTCGAAGGGCTACGTCGTCGACGAGACGCTCCAGAATCCGCGCTGCGTCTTCCAGCTCCTGAAGGCGCACGTAGACCGCTACACGCCCGAGATGGTCTCGAGAATCTGCGGCGTGCCGGCCGAGACGTTCGTCAAGGTGGCCGAGATGGTCACGTCGACGGGGACGGCCGCGAAGGTCGGGACGATCCTCTACGCCCTCGGCTGGACACAGCACTCGACAGGCGTCCAGATCATCCGCACCGCCGCGATGCTCCAGCTCCTCCTCGGCAACGTCGGGCGGCCCGGCGGCGGCGTGAACGCGCTGCGCGGCCACTCGAACATCCAGGGCGCGACCGACATGGGCGGCAACACGGAGATCCTGCCCGGCTATCTCCGGGTCCCGGTGCCGGCCCAGACGAACCTCAAGGAGTACCTCGAGGCCGTCACCCCGACGACGCTCAACAAGGTCGCGTGGGCGTCCATGAACTACTGGCAGAACTACCCGAAGTTCATGACGTCGCTCCTGAAGGCGATCTGGGGCGCGAAGGCGACGAAGGAGAACGACTTCGGCTACGCGTGGCTCCCGAAGATCGACGGCCTCTACACCTGGACGCACATGTTCGACGACATGTACCGCGGCACGTCCAAGCGCGTCGGCGGGACCGAGGCGGGGCCCGAGGGCCTCATCTCGTTCGGCATGAACCCGGTCGGGACCGGCCCGAACACCCCGAAGATGGTCGCGGCCCTCTCGAAGCTCAAGTGGCTCGTGATGGTCGAGAACGTCGAGACCGAGACGGCGCAGTTCTGGAAGGCTCCGAAGGAATACGGCGGCGCGGACGCGGCAAAGATCGCAACGGAAGTCTGGCTCCTCCCCGCGGCTCTCTTCGCGGAGAAGGACGGCACGTTCACGAACTCGGGCCGCTGGGCGCAGTGGAAATGGAAAGCGCTCGACCCGCCGGGAAAGGCGAAGCCGGACACGGAGATTCTCGCGCGCATCGTCCTCGCCCTGAAGGACCTCTACAAGAAGGAGGGCGGCGCGTTCCCGGAGCCGATCCTCAACCTGTCGTGGTCGTACACGAACCCCGTGAATCCCGACCAGTCCGAGGTCCTGAAAGAGATCAGCGGCAAGGCGCTCGCCGACATCCCCGATCCGAAGGACAAGACGAAGGTCCTCAAGACCGCCGGGCAGCAGCTCGACGGCTTCGGCCAGCTGCAGGACGACGGCTCGACTCTCTGCGGCAACTGGCTCTACGGCGGCTGCTTCACCGAGGCGGGCAACCTCACCCAGCGGCGCAACAACGCGGACCCGCTCGGCCTCGGGATGTTCCACCAGTGGGCGTTCTCGTGGCCCGCGAATCGCCGCGTCATGTACAACCGCGCGTCCGCCGACAAGGACGGCGTGCCGTGGGACGCGACGCGCGCCGGCATCAGGTGGAACGGCGAGAAGTGGGTCGGCGACGTGCCGGACATCAAGCCCGACAGCAAACCGGGCGAGTTCGGCGCCTTCATCATGAACGCCGAGGGCGTCGGCCGGCTCTTCGCGCCGGGGCTCAACGACGGCCCCTTCCCCGAGCACTACGAGGCGATCGAGGCGCCGGTCGCGAACGTGCTGCACCCGAAGGTGAGCTCGAACCCCGCCTCGAAGAAGTTCTCCTCGGACAAGGACCCGTACGCGACGGCCGACAAGTTCCCGGTCGTCTGCACGACGTACCGGCTCACCGAACACTTCCACTACTGGACCCAGCACAACCCGAAGCTGAACATGATCCAGCCCGACTTCTTCTTCGAGATTCCCGAGGAGTTCGCGAAGGAGCTTGGCGTCGCGAACAAGGGGAAGATCACCGTTTCCAACCCTCGCGGCTCCATCACGGCGATGGCGATGGTCACGAAACGCCTCAAGCCGATGAAGGTCGACGGCAAGAACGTCTGGCAGATCGGAATGCCGATCCACTGGGGCTTCGCGGGCAACCCGGGGCACACCGGGCCCCTCGCGAACTTCCTGACGCCCTCCGCGATCGACCCGAACACGTGGACTCCCGAGTTCAAGGCCTTCCTCGTGAAGGTCGAGAAGGCTTGAGGAGGCGGCCATGAGCGTTCAGAACACTCTCGAGGTCGTCCGCTCCTCCGCGCAGGTCTGGGGCTCCGGTTCCGGCCTGCGCTCCCTCCCGACCGTCTCGAAGCTCGTCGACACGTCCACGTGCATCGGCTGCAAGGCCTGCGAGGTCGCCTGCCAGGAGTGGAACGACCTCAAGGCCGTCGCCACCGTCAACGACGGCGACTACCAGACCCTCCGGACGCTCGACGCCGAGTTCTGGAACCTGATCCGCTTCGACGAGCGTGAAGTCGACGGCGGCATCAAGTGGCTCATGCGCAAGGACCAGTGCATGCACTGCGCCGAGCCCGGCTGCCTCGAGGCCTGCCCCGCGCCCGGCGCGCTCGTCCAGTACGCAAACGGCATCGTGGACGTGAACCCCGCCCAGTGCATCGGCTGCGGCTACTGCGAGACGGGCTGCCCGTTCGACGTGCCGCACTTCTCGGCAAAGACCGGGAAGATGGGCAAGTGCACGCTCTGCGTGGACCGCGTGTCCGTCGGCCTCGAGCCGGCGTGCATCAAGGCCTGCCCCACCGGATGCCTCCACTTCGGCACGAAGGAGCAGATGGTCGCGCTCGGCAACCAGCGCGTCTCGGCCCTCAAGGCGGCGGGCTACGCGCAGGCGGCGCTCTACGACCCGATGGGCGTCGGCGGAACCGGGGTCGTCACGGTCCTCGCGTTCGGCGACCATCCCGAGTGGTACGGCGGCCTCCCGAAGGCGCCGCGTATCCCGCTCGCCGTCACGTTCTGGAAGAAGTGGCTCCGCCCGATCGGCTTCCTCGCGATCTTCGGCGCCATCGTCGGCGCGTTCGGCCACCACCTGTACCACGGCAACAAGGGTCACATGGACCCGGGCCCCGTCGGGCCGGACGAGAAGGGCTGAGGGAGGCGCGCATGAGCAAAGTCGTCCGTCAGATCGGCTTCGACGAAGGCGCCTACGTCGCGCGCGAGAAGGAAGACGTCGTCGTCGGAAGCGAGATCATCCGCCACCGCCTCTCCTCGCGCGTCATCCACTGGGCCGTCGCCGACACGTTCTTCGCCTGCCTCTTCACGGGGCTCCCGATCTGGACGCCCGTGTTCGGCTGGATGGCGACGCTCGTGGGCGGCATGAGCGTCTGCCGCCTCGTCCACCCCTGGTTCGGCCTCGCCTTCGCGCTCTCGTCGCTCGTCATGGCCGTCCACTGGTGGAGCGAGATGGAGATGTCGAAGGAGGAGCGCGGCTGGGTCGGGCCGAAGCTCCTCGAGTACCTGCGCGACCGGGCGAACCACGACAAGATCGGCAAGTACAACGGCGGCCAGAAGGTCTATTTCTTCACGTCGAAGCTGGGCGCCCTCGGCCTCCTCGTGTCGGGGATCGTCATGTGGTACCCGGCGTCGTTCCCGGCCTGGGCCCGCCAGGTTGCGTTCCTGCTCCACAACTTCAGCTTCATCCTGTTCACGGTCTCACTCGTGTTCCACATCTACCTCGCGAGCATCGCCGAACCCGGCACGTTCAACTCGATGACGCGCGGCACGGTGTCGAAGGCGTGGGCCCGCATCCATCACCCGAAGTGGTACCGCGAGCTCATGGGGCTCGAGAAGTAGGTCAGAACCGAATCCCGACTCCCGCGAAGCCGTACCAGAGCGTGGCGAAGCTGTAAACCTCGTCGTTGTCGGCGCCACCGTCGAGGACCCGGCCGCCGGCGTAGAGGCTCACGGTCCGGGACACGGCCCAGTCGCCTTTCAGCGAGACGTCGATCGCCCTTCCCTGCGGGGCGCCGAGCGCATCGGCCTCCAGATCGACCGCAAACCGCTCGGCAACCTGCCACCGGGCGCCCGCGTAGATGAGAGGCACGAAGCCCGTGTCGGATTTCTCGGCGGATCCCCCCGCCCCGGAGATGTCGATCCTGGCATCGCGGATCTTGGCCGTCAGACCGAGACGGAGCGAAAGCGGCGACGAGGACGGAAACCGGTAGTACCCGGACAGGCGCCACGAGTTGAAGCGATAGCCCGCGTTCAGCGGCTCACCCGCGGGGAACGTCGTCCCGGCGAAGAACACGGGCGACGTCGGCGTGAAGTCGACGCTCAGGGCCAGGGGCGCGGCGACGAACCGGGCCGACCAGCGGGGCGAGACATCCCACGTGAGCGTGGCGCGCCCGGAGGCGAACGGGCCCTCGTCGTAGTCCGCGAGGGAGACCCGGGTGCCCGTCGTCCCCGGCACGGCGAAGACGTTTCGTGTCTGCCACACGGGCCCCGCCTCGACGTCGAGCCGGAATCCGTCGGCGAGCGCGGGATGCGCGGCCGTAAGGGCCAGAAGCGCGAAAGGAGCCCATCGGAGGGAAAGAAGCTTCACCATGCCTTCTCTACGACGGCCGGGGCCCGTAGGATTCCTGCATTGCGCCGGCGGGAGACCGGCATTAATGTCCTCGAGCCAGATACGAGAAGGAGAGAACCATGAAGCCGAAAACCGCCCTCTTTGCATGCATCCTCGCCGCCGCTTTCGCGGCGTCGCCCGCGCTCGCCTCCGACGCGAAGTCCGTCGCCGACAAGGAGGCCGCCATCGCGAAGCTGCTCGTCGACAAGCTCGGGCCGGACGCCGCACCGATCAAGGTCGCGATCGTCGGCGAGAAGACGACGCTCACCGGCCAGGTCGAGAAGCGGGCCACGCAGGAGCTGGCCGACGAGGTCCTCAAGTACGCGGGTGTCAAGAAGATCGACAACCAGGTCAAGGCCAAGAACGAGAAGGGCCTCTTCGAGGGCAAGACGAAAAAGGAAATGGCCGACAACAAGATCGAGAGCAACGTCCGCTCCAGGGTGAAGGGCGAGGTCGGGACCTACTACAAGGAGGTCCGGATCGAGTGCACGGGCTCCACGTGCTCCGTGCGCGGCACGCTTCCCGACCAGGCTCGCAAGGACCTCGCGCTGAAGTCCGCGGCCAGCGTCGAGGGCGTCACGAACGTCATCGACCTTCTCCGCGTCGGCCCGGCCAAGAAGAAGAGCTGAGCCCGCGCTTTCGCGGATTCAAAGGCGGGGGCGCATCGGCGCCCCGCTTTTCGTTTCAGGCTACGGCGTGTACCAGATCGGCGACGTGTAAGCCCGCTCCGTGATCGTCATGCGGGTGCCGGGGAGCGGCTTCGTCCCGAACCGCGCGGCGTCGTACGCCGTCCAGCGCGGCGTCGGGATCTCGATCACGCGTCCGTAGTAGAACGCCCGCTGTGCGGGGTCGAAGGCCGGGTCCTTCCAGACCGCGACGAGCTCGGGCGCTCCGATGGTGTTCGTGTACGTCGCCTTCACGACGTCCACCGTATCGCCGACCGGCGGGAGTTTGCCCGTCTTCGGGTCCGGCTTGCGGGAGCCCGACCACGCGACGTCGTAGACCTTTTCCTGCAGCTCGCCCTTGGCGTCCATCCATCCCTTGACGATCTGGACCCGGTCGAGGTTCGCGCCGATCGGGTCCCGGAGCGCGCCGACGAGGAACGTCGGCGCCTTGCCCGCGGGGGCCTTCGAGAGGTCGCCGCCCATCGGGACGCCCTTGGCGTAGCCGACGCGCCCGGGCATCCGGTCATACGCGTCGTTCGCTTCGAAGTCGAAGCCGCCGAAGAACCGCACGATCATGCGCGTGCCGGTCGTGGCGTACGTCTCGCGGCGCTGCATCGCATCGAAAATCGCCTCGCGCGTGTTCTCCTTCGCCCACACGGCCGCCCAGCCCGACGCGCCGACTTCCCAGTCCATGATCGTCACGCCGCTCTTCTTGTTTCCGATGAAGGCCTTCGTCAGGCGTTCCGGGCTCGGCTCCTGGGGCGCCGTCTTGCCGAAGAAGTTGTCCTCTTCCATGGCCGTGAGGCCGGTGTGCGCGTCCGAGCTGCCGATCATCCCGAACTTGTAGGGGTTCGCGCCGAACTGCTGCTCGAGCTTCAGGCCGTTCTTCAGCGCGGACCGGGCGTACTCGTACTCGAGCATGTCCTTCGTCTTCGCCACCGTGCCGTCGAGGTTGCCCTTGTCCCAGAGCTCGAACGCGGCGAATTCGTCGTTCGGCGAGAGGAAAGGATGGGCCTCGCCGGTTCCCTTCGTCTGCGTCATCTCGTAGAGCGGCTCGCGCTTCGCGCGCGTCTCGGCGTACGTCCGGTCGAACTTCTTCCCGAAGGCCTCGACGACCGGGAACATGATCCCGTTCGACAGGTTGCCGTTGTGGGCGATGGCGAGGACGTCGCTCCCCGTCTTCTGCTCCGCCATCGTCATCCACTTCCACAGGTCCTCGGGGTTGTCGCTCCCGAGAGGCTTCAGCGTCGTGTACGGCTCGACGAGGCCCGCCTGCGTCCCGTTTCCGCGGAATACGACGTTGCGGTGGAGGTTGTTGCCGCCCGTGTTCGAGGTCCACTCGAACCCGATGAAGGCGGTGAACCGGCCCGGGTCGTTGTAAGCCTCCGCCGCCTTGATCGTCTCCAGCCACGCGTTGCGGTACGCGGCCGTTCCCGGCGACGGAAATCCCTTCGGCAGCTTGTTCTGGCCGAAGCTCACGATGATGTCCATGGCTGCCTCAGCGCCCTGGCCGCCCTTGATCTGGTCGTACCACTTGCGGCCCTGGGGCGTGGCGAGGAGTCCAGGATCGCCGCTCATGAGCTGCGGGAAGAACCCCATGCCGTCCGAGTGGTCCGCCACGACGAGGAAGTCGAGCGGACGGGAGAGCTTGACCGGCTGGCCCGAGTTCGACGTGACCTCCTCGCCCCGGGCGAACCGGTACGCGTCCCGCGGCGTGAGCCGCGCGCCGAAAGCTCCGGCGTCCATCGAAAAGCCCGTGTGGAGGTGCGTGTCGCCGAAGTACGGTCGCGTCGGGTAATCGCGGCCGGCGTACGGCGAGTACCCCGGCTTCGGGAACGCTTTCGCGAGGGCCGCGGGGTCGTGCTCGCCGGCGTCCTGGGCGAAGGCGGGCGCCGTCAGGAGCGCGCCCAGCACGAGCGCGGCCGACCATCCGAGAGTTCTTCGAATCTTCATGTCAATCCCCTCACATCTTCCGGTAGCCGGAATTCTGGATCGTGACCTTGAGCTCCTTGCCCTTTGCGTCGAGGATCGTCTGGGACTCGTAGACGGCGCCGTTGTCGAGCTTCCCGAACTGCACGGCGAGAGACACAGGCGCGTTGTCGGAATCCATCGTGCTCACGACGGCTGCCGAGGCGAGAGTGTTGTCCGCCATGTTCATGTCGATGGCGAGGCTGTCGCCGGGCTTCAGGTAGCCCGCGAGCGTGACGCGGACCCTGTTGCCGGGCTGCGGCGAGACGGAGAGCCGGCCGGCGGCCTTGACCGCGTCGATCTTCGCGGGGTCCGGCGGGAGGTAGCGCTTCACGAGCGCGACGGCCTCCTTCATGTAGTCGGACATCTCCTCTTTCTTGTTCTCGATGATCTTCCCGCGCAGGCCGCCCTTCTTCTTTTCCTCCGGAGCGGCCCCGACCGGGACCTTCTGGAGGGCTCCGTCGGCCCCGTAGTAGCAGCGGTCCTGCAGCGTCGACTTGTCCTCGCCCTTGACGTTCACGACGGTGGTCTGGATCCACTCGTACTGGCGCAGCACGGCCTTGCTGCTCGCGAGCGACGACTTGAGCGCCGCCACGCGGTCCTCGCCGGAGGGCTGCTGGGCGGACGCGGCGCCCGCCGCTACAGACAGGATGGCTCCACACATGACGATTCTGGACACGGACTTCATGGGATCCTCTTTCCTTTCCTTACTGATGACGAACGCGTTGCGATCACTCAGTCCGACAGTGCCTTCTTCTGCGCAACATCCGCGTGGGCCTTGCCCTCCGCGGCCTTTACGGGCGCCGGCATCGGCGCCAGCTCCACGGTGACCTTCGCGATCCTGCCGGTGAATCTGTAGGGCGCCGGAATCCCGTAGTCCTCGACGACCGGCGTTTCCCCGTCCTCTCCGACGTCGGCGCCCTCGTCGGCCGAGAAGATTCCGAACTGCGTCCGGTCGATCCGGCCTTCCGCGGCTTTCTTCCCGTTGACGAAGATCGTTCCGAGGCCCCCCTTCCCGAGGCCGCCCCCGTCATAGGCGAATTCGAACCGGATCGTCGCTTTCCCCGCGGAGACGGGCGCCCCCGCGGCAATGGTGAACCGCTGCAGCCCGAGGAAGTTATAGGTGTAGGTCGGCCTGCCATCCTTCAGGTAGAGGCTCCAGCCGCCGAACCGTCCGGCCTGGCAGAGGATCACGCCATTCGCACCCTTTTCCGGGATCGTCACCTCGGCGGTGACCGAGTGGGAGCGGTTCTTCGCGTTGATGAAGACGTTCTCGGACATCCCGGCCATTCCCTCGTAGACCGTGAGAGACGTGCGGCCCGCCATGAGGTCCGGGCGGCCGGCGAGCGCGGCATTCGACCGCTCGAGCGTCCGGTCGTCGATGGGCAGCACGCTGTACTTCACGGCCTCCTTCAGGAAGACGTCCTGCATCTCCTTCAGCTTCGCCGGGCTCTTTGCCGCCAGGTCGTTCGCCAGACTGAAGTCTGTCCGCGTGTCGTAGAGCTCCCACACGTCCTTGTCGAGCGTCGTGCGGGGCTTGGGCTCCCACGCCGCCCGGTGGACGGTGCCGGCGAGCCAGCCGTCGTGGTAGATCGCGCGGTTGCCGAAGATCTCGAAGTACTGCGTGAGGTGGTTGTCCTTCGCCTTCGCGTCGTTGAAGGAAGCGAGCATGCTCACTCCCTCGATCGGTGTCTGAGAAACGCCGTTCACGACCTTCGGCTCGGGCAGGCCCGCGGCCGCGAGGATCGTCGGCGCGACGTCGATGACGTGGTGCCACTGCGACCGGATCTCACCCCTGGCCTTGACCCCCTTCGGCCAGTGGACGACCATCCCGTTGCGCGTTCCGCCGTAGCTCGAGGCGACCTGCTTGGTCCAGGTGAACGGTGTGTCGCCCGCCACGGCCCATCCAGCGGCGTAGTGCCCGTAGGCCATCGGGCCGCCCAGCTCGTCGTAGTGCTTCAGGACGTCCGCGACGGTCTCCGGCACGCCGGCGAAATACGTCATCTCGTTGAACATCCCGTTCATCCCGCCCTCGGCGCTCGCCCCGTTGTCGCCCACGATGTAGAAGACGAGCGTGTTGTCGAGCTGGCCGAGATCCGCGATCGTGTCGACGAGACGGCCGATCTCGGTGTCGGTGTACTCGGCGAAGCCGGCGAAGACCTCCATCTGGCGGGTGAACAGCTTCTTCTCGTCGGCCGAAAGCGTGGCCCAGTCCTTGATCGCGGCCGGCTTCGGGGCGAGCTTCGTCCCCGCGGGCACGACGCCCAGCCTGATCTGGCGGGCGAGGGTCTCCTCGCGCAGCTTGTCCCACCCCTGATCGAATTGGCCCCTGTACTTCGCGATCCACTCCTTCGGGGACATGGTGCGGCGCGTGCGTGGCGCCCGGCGCGTAGTACATGAAGAACGGCTTGTCGGGTGTCAGCGACTTGACCGACTGGACCCACTTGATCGCCTGGTTCGTCATGTCGGTCATGAAGTGGTACTTCGGATCGGTCGACGCCTCGATCTTGACCATGCCGTCGTAGACGGCCGGCGCCCACTGGTTCGTCTCGCCGCCCATGAAGCCGTAGAACTTGTCGAAGCCGCTGCGGGTCGGCCAGCGGTCGGTCGGTCCCGACGGGCTGACCTCCCACGCGGCCGTCTCGTGGTTCTTCCCGAAATGGGCCGTCGTGTACCCGTTGTACCGGAGCATTGCGGCCAGCGGCGCGACGCTCTCGGGGCGCTGCCCGGTGTTGCCCGGGTACGCCGTGGCGGTTTCCATGATCGAACCCGTGTTGACCGTGTGGTGATTGCGCCCGGTGAGGAGCGCGGCCCGGGTCGGGGAGCAGAGGGCCGTAGTGTGGAACTGGTTGTACCTCAGGCCGGCCTGCGCGAGGCGGTCCAGCGTCGGCATGCGAAGGGGGCCGCCGAACGCGCCGGACTGGCCGAATCCCATGTCGTCGATGAGGACGATGAGGACGTTCGGGGCGCCGCCCGGCGCCTTCGCCTCGAACCGCGGCGGCGGCGGCGGGGCGTTGCGAATGTCCATGACGGTGCTGTGCGGGTAACTCGGCTCGTGGATCGGCAACACGCTCCGGTCCGGCGCCGGCTGCGCGACGGCCGGGAGGGCGACGGCACCGAAGAGGACGAGTCCGGCGAAGGAAATCCTGGCGATGGGAATCTGATCGGTCATCGCAGTCCTTTCATACGGCTGAGAATCACCCTGAGCTGGCCCGCTTCGGGGCGCGCGGGATCGATTGCCGCCATCCTATCCGCGAGGGGGGCCACCTCGGCAAGCCTTCCCTTACGAACAAGAAAATCGGCGAGGGCAAAGAGCAAATCGTAGCTCGACGGGTCGGCCGCCGCCGCCTGCCGCAGCATCTTCTCGGCCTCGGCGTCGCGCCCGACCTGCGCAAGGGCGAGTCCCGCGTTGTAGGCGGCGCGCGCGTTCGCCGGCATCCCCGCGGCGGCGCGGGCGAGCAGGGTCGCCGCCTCCGGCATCGCTCCCTTCTCGGCGACGAGGAGGCCGAGCGCATACGCGACCTCGGCGCGGTCCGGGTACGCCGCGAGGACTTCGCGCAGGAGCTTCTCGGCCTCCGCGCTCTTCCCCTGCCGGGCGAGGAGCATCGCGAGGTTCGCCTTCGGCGGATACGAGAGGTCGTCCACGGCGAGGGCCGCGCGGTAAGACTCCTCGGCCTTCACAGGATCGTGCATCCGCTCGTACATCAGCCCGAGGTTGTGGCCCGCGTACGAGAAGTCGAGCGAGTACTCCATGGCCTTCACGTAGTCGGCGAGCGCGGTGTCGAGCGCGTCCTTCTGGTAGGGCTTCAGCAGCGCGGGCGCCGTTCCGGCGAGCTGCGCGGCCGCTTCGAGGCGCACGGCGCGGAACGGGTCCGCGAGGAGCGGCGCGAGCCGGGCGACGCGCTCGGCCTCGTCCGCGATCGGGGCCAGCGCGACGGCCGTCCTGCGGATCAGGGGCTCCTCGTCGAGGAGCGCGCGGCGGAACGCGGCGGTCACGTCGGGGCCGCGGTACTGGCCGAGGAGGGAAAGGGCCGTGGCCCTCACGAGCGTCGGGGAGAGCGCGTCGGCTTCGAGCCGGAGCAGATCGGCCTTCGCCGCCGGGCTCCCCTTGCGGCCCGCCGCGAGAACCGTTCCGTAGTGCGGCTTTCGTGCGGTCCCGTACCACTTGTCGAACGCGTTCGTCACCCACGAGAGCGGCTTGTCTGCGTGGCAGCCGGAGAGGCTGCACGAGTTCGGCACGCCGAGGTCCCGCGTCAGGTCGGGCCGCGGGATGCGGATGCTGTGGTCCGCGCGCATGTGGACGACCATGAACGGCGACTTCGGCATGTGGCAGGACGCGCAGAGCGCCCCGTCGCTCGGCCTTCCCTTCCATTCCTTCTTGTGGAAGTGGTGGCGCGCGTCGTCGTAAGCCGGAGCCGAGTGGCACTGCAGGCAGACGCCGTTGCCGTCCTTCTTGAGCTTCAGCGTGTGGGCGTCGTGGCAGTCCGTGCAGCGGACGCCCATCCGGAACATCTTGCTCTGGACGAACGAGCCGTACTCGAAGTCCTCGTCGAGGATCTGCCCGTCCGGGTGGTACGTGCCCTCGGCGAGAAGGACCGGGACGTGGTTGTCGAGGAGCTCAGGCCGGCGGTGGTCGTAGCCGCCCAGCTCGACACGGCGCGAGTGGCACGGCGCGCACAGCTCGACGAGCTCGCGGTTCGTGACGTTCGAGGTCTTGAGGACGAGGCCGAAGTTGTCGACGCGCGAGCGCCCCATCGGCGGCACTTCGGCCCACGCCACGTGCCTCGAGCCGGGGCCGTGGCAGGCCTCGCAGCTCACGTCGACCTCGGACCACGTGGTCGTGAACGTGTTCGTCCTCGGATCGAAGCCCTTCACGAGGTTCGTCGAGTGGCAGCCCGCGCACATACCGTTCCAGTTCTGGCCGTTGCGCGTCCAGTGCAGCCAGTCGGACGGCGGGATCTTCCTGCCGGGGTAGAGGAAGAACCAGCGCTTGCCGGGAACGTCCCACGCGAGCGAGAACGCCTGCATCCGCCCACCCGGGAACTTGATGAGGTACTGCTGGAGCGGATCCCAGCCGAACGTGTAGGCCGCCTCGTAGACCGTGGGCTTGCCGTCCGGCGCGGCCGTCTCGATGAGGAACTTCTTCCCGTCGCGGAAGAAGCGGGCCTTCATCCCGTCGCCCTCGAAGACGACGCCCGAGAAGTCGCCGCGCACGGTCGCGTCGGTCGCCTCCGTCATCGCGAGGTCGTGGTGCGAGCCCGTCCAGGCCTTCGTCGCCTTCTCGTGGCACTTCGCGCACGCCTTGCGGCCGACGAACGTCGCCTCCGCCGGCTCCGTGCTCTTCGGCGCGGGCCTCTGCAGGGCGTCGCGGACGAGCGCGAGCGGGCACGAGGCGACGACGAGGGCGGTCGCGACGAGCGCTGCGAACCTCCAGCGCGCGAGGTCGTCCGTCACCTCACGCCCTCGTCACCTGCGCCGCGTCGAACGCGGACCGGCGGATGGGCGCCGACACGTCCACCTTGACGATGCCGTTCTCGATCCTGACCGCGAAGAGGTCGAGCGGGCGCGGCGCGGGCGGCGCGAGGACGTCGCCGCGCAGGTCGAATACGGACGCATGGCACGGGCATGCGAAGCGCCCGGCCGCCTCGTCCCACGGCACGCTGCACCCGAGGTGCGTGCACTGGCGGTGCAGCGCGAGGAACCCGCCGTCGGCAAGCCGCACGAGGTAGAACTTTCCCGCCGGGAACGCCGTGACCGAGCCCGGCGCGAAGCCGTCCGCCGGGCCCGCGACGACGAGGCTGCCCGCGCTCTTCGGCGCCTTCGGGCGCGGCTTCAGGAACGCCACGACGATCCACGAGGCCTCGGCGAGGGCCGCGACCCCGAGAGAGAGCCACGCGACCTTCAGGAACGACCGCCGCTCCGTCACGCGTTCCACGGCCACACCAGCTTCATGCCCGCTCCCCGGAACCAGATTCCGACGGCCGTCAGGACGGCGAAGGCCGTCCCGAAGAAGACGAAGAGGGCCTGCGTCGCCTCGAGACGCGTCGCTCCAAGCCGCGACCGCAGGAACCGAAAGCCCGCGGCGGCTCCGGCGAGAACAGCGGCGACCGGCAGGACGCCGCGCAGAAAGAACGCGGCGCCGCCCGAAGGCGCACCCGACTTGCCGAGGACGAGCGCGTCGGCGATCACGAGGATCGGCGTCGCCACGAGTGCGAGGGCGGCCGCGAGCTTCGCTGTGCGCCGGCCGTTCTCCGAGAGGAACCACGCGCCGCGCGGCTCGGCGTCCGAAAAGCCCAGATACGGCAGCGCGCAGAGCGCGGCGACGCCGAGCAACGGCACGACGACGACCGCGAAGAGCGGGTGGAGGTGGACGAGGAGCTCCTGAAAGCCGAGGAAGTACCAGGGCGCCTTCGCGGGGTTCAGCGAGAGGCCGGGGTTGGCCGCGGGGCCGAGCGGCGCACGCACGAGGGCGGAGAAGAGCGTCACCGCGGCGAGCACGACGAGAGCCGCAGCAAGCTCGCGCCACAGGAGCTCCGGCAGGAAGAGGACCTGCTCCGGCTTGCCCTTCTCGTCGCGGACCGCGTCCGGCGGGAGCACGACGCCGCCGGCCTTTCTCACGCGCCAGAAATGGAACCCGGCGCCTGCGAAGAGCAGCACGGGAATCCACTGCGTGTGAAGCGCGAAGTACGTCCCGAGCGTGGCCGGGCCGATCTCCTCGCCGCCGCGGAGGAACGCGGCGAGCGCGGGCCCCGCGAGCGGGACGTACGCCGCCATCCCGGTGACGATCGTGACCGCCCAGTACGCGAGCTGGTCCCACGGCAGCAGGTAGCCCGTGAAGGCCGACGCCGCGATCGCCGCGAGGAGGAACAGGCCGACAAGCCAGTTCAGCGCGCGCGTGCCGAGGAAACCGCCCGTAAAGACGACGCGCAGCAGGTGGAAGACGGCAACGAGGACGAGAAGGTTCGCGCTCCAGTGGTGGATCGCGCGGACGAACGCCCCGAACGTCACCTCACCCTGCAGCTTCTCGATCGACGCGTACGCGTCGCCGGGCACGGGCGTGTACCCGAACATCAGGAGCGAGCCCGTGACGAGGAGGATCGAGAGGAGGACGAGCGTCGACCCGCCGAGCCCGAACGTGTGCGTGAAGCGGATTGCCGCGGCCCGGACACGGACGGGGCGAAGGTGAAGGACGAACGTCGAGACGACGGCCCTTGCGCTCTCGGCGGCTTCACTTCCTCACTATAGCGCAGGCCCGCGCGGCCAGGGGCGCAGGTGCATCAACGACGAACACTTTGTGTATGCTTAATCTCCCCAGTGGCGGCGAAAGCCGCGGCGCTTTCAATCTTGAGACTCACGCGCAGTGCTGAACTGACCGCGATTGCGGCCGCCCTGATGCTCGCCCTCCCAACCCGAGGCGCGAGCGCCGACTCGTCCCTGGCCGCCCCGGTCCCCGGGCCCGGGACGACTCCGCTCTGCCGGACCGGGAATCGCCGAATTCCATCTGCCCAACTCGGTTTTCAGGGACCTGGGCGTCACTCTCGAGGACGATTCCGCGTCTCTTCCGACGGGGGACTTCGGCTTCACGCTCAAGGACTTCGATTCGGAGGAGCTTCAGCTGCCCGCCGACTGGACGGGCGGAATCGCCGTCCAGCAGCCCCGTTGGCCGCAGCCGCCTCCCGAGGACACGCTCCGGGGCGTCCGGAACTGGGACTCGCCCTACGGGAAGAAATTCCTCCGGGGAACCCTCATCATCACCGGCACGGAGATCGCAAGCGGCGTCATCCTGGCGCTTCTGCCCAGCCAGTTCACGAAGTGGGACGACACCGCGCTCCAGCGGGGTTCCGCCAATTACAAGCGCGCGTGGAGCGAGGCTCCGACGTGGGACCGCGACTCCTTCTTCAACGACTACATGGGCCATCCGTATGCGGGCGCCCTGTACTACAACATGATGCGATCCCAGGGAGGGACCCCGCTGCAGTCCTTCGGGTTCACGCTCTTCCAGAGCACGCTATGGGAGTACGCGATCGAGTCGGTCGCCGAGCAGCCGAGCATCCAGGACCTCGTCATCACGCCGATCGCGGGCAGCCTCCTCGGGGAGGTCTTCCACCAGCTGTCTCTCGAGATCCTGAAGAAGGGAAACCTCAACTTCGGACAGAAGGTTCTCGTCTTCTTCCTGAACCCCTCCTGGGTGATCAACAACGGCTTCCGCGCGCCGGAGTAGCCGCTCAGCGTTTCAAATCCAGTTCCTTGAGCCTCTTCGCCGCCGTGCCGAACGGGCCGAGCTGGTATACGGCCGCGCCCACGGGCGAGAACGTGAACGGCTCGAACGGTTCCGCCAGCATCTTGTCGAGGGTGTCCCTGGGAGCGACGCCGGTGCTGACGTGGGGATTGAAGTTCGCCCCGGACATCTTCGGATCGAATGTCGACACGTATTGAATGATCGCGGCGTCGGTGGCGGGATCGTCGTGCGGAGCGGTGAACGCGCCGATGGGGCCGGTGGCCTGCATGAACGGCTTCGCGGCGGCAATGATCTTCGCTTGCAGGTCAAGGATCTCCGGCGTCGGCTTCGCGCAGATGCCGGCGATGCCCGTCGCGCCGGCCGGGGCGTAGTAGTACTTGAACGCCTCCAGCTTCATCGCCTTGACGTTGGCACTCGCGAGCACCTTCTCCGCGGCGGCAAAGAGTTTTTCCAGATCCGCCGTGCGGACGAAGCACTGGAGCATCGTAATGTGCGGGGTGTGCGTCGCGTCGAGCGCGAACCCCTTCGGGAAGACCGCCAGAAGGCGCGCGTTGTTCGCGGCGGCATGCCGGAGCATCGTCGCGTCCGGCTGGAGCAGGATGTCGATCGCCGTCACGTCGGCGCTCTGGAAACCGAGAGCCAGGGCCGCGGCCTCCGCCCTGCAATCGCCCGCGGGCGGGATGCCCCGGGCGCGAAGGGCCGCAAACTCGGCCTTGGCGGCTCGCAGGTCCGCGTCGAACGTGGGATCGGCGTGCAGCCGCGCCAGCGTGGCCGCGCCCATGAAGCGGCCCCAGACCACGTCGCTGTACCAGTGATGGTTGCAGACGATGCGGCTCTCGCCGTAGGCCCGGCCGCGGGCGAGGAGCTCGTCGGTCCGGTCCGGAGCGATCTCGCTGAGGACGAGGGCGAATCCCCAGCCGATTGCGGTGTGGCCCGACGGATAGGAGGGGTCCTTTTCGAGGAACCCGCGTGCTTCCGGGACGGCGAGAGGCTGGCCGTTCTGCTGGAAAGGACGCGTGCGCTCGTAGTGATTCTTCGCGGCGTAGGTGGAAAGGGCGAGATCACTGAACGAGCGTGACAGAAGCGTGTACAGGTACGGGGCGTTCTCCTTCGTGATCCGGGAGTTCAGCGCACAGGAGAAGTCGTCGATGAGGTGCGGGACCTTCAGATCGTAGTCTGAAGCCGCCAGAGCGAAGCGCGGCGTGCCGTGCAGCGCGAAAGTGTTGCGCGCGACCTCCTCGTCGTGCGCGAAGGCAGCCGAGCCGGGAAGCGGCGGGGGGGAAATGAGGGCGAGGCTGTTCGGCAGCGCCTTGGGGTCCAGATAGCCCTGCAGCGCGCCGAGACCGAGCTCCGGATGGAACTCGGGCACAGAGCTCAGGTTGGTTCTCGCTGGAGAGGCATCGCCGTTCTGGGTCGCGCAGCCCGTGACCAGACTCAACGCCAGCGTGCAGACGAGCACGGCGGCAGGAATGGAAGACTTGTGTCTGGGCCTCAATGGCAACGTCCTTTCGAGAAAAGCGGCCGACCGCGAGGTGCAGCCGGCCGCGACGGTCATTCCGGAGACAGGGCGGGCTCAGTGCCCGCCGGATTCCTTCATCTTCGCGAAGATCTCGTCCATGTTGAACGACGCGGCCTTCTGGCGCTGCGGGTAGTCCTTGAACGTCTGGATGAACTTCCCAACGAACGCCTGGGCCGGCACGAGCTGGAAGGCGTGGTCGAGGAGCCAGTCGTAGTACGTGTTGGACGTGATGTCGGCCCGCTCGTACGGATCGGTCCGGAGGTTGAAGATCTTCGGCACGCGCAGGCTCGTGAACGGCTCCGCCCACACGCGCAGCGTGCCCGTGGCGCGCTGCTCCATGAAGACGAACTTGAAGTTGTCGTACCTCAGGCCGGTGAGCTGCTGGTCATCGTTGACGTACAGGAATGACTCCCGCGGGCTCTTCTCGGCCTTCCCGGTCAGGTAGGGAACGAGGTTGTAGCCGTCGAGGTAGACCTTGTAGGTCATGTCCCCGACCTTGTAGCCCTTGAGGAGCCTCTCCGTCACCTGCGTGTCGCCCGCGACGGCAAGGAGCGTCGGCAGCCAGTCGTGGTGCGCGACCATCTCGTTCGAGACGCTGTCGGGCTTGATCTTCCCGGGCCAGCGGACCATTGCGGGCACCCGGTAAGCCCCTTCCCAGTTCGAGTTCTTCTCGTTGCGGAACGGCGTCATCGCGGCGTCGGGCCAGCTGTTCATGTGCGGGCCGTTGTCCGTCGAGTACATGACGAACGTGTTGTCCGCGATCTTCAGGTCGTCGAGGGTCTTGAGGACCTGGCCGACGTTCTTGTCGTGGTCGATCATGGCGTCGTGATACGGGCTCTGGAATCGGCCCGACTGACCGAGGCTCTCGGGTTTAACGTGCGTCCGGAAGTGCATGTGTGTGAAGTTCACCCAGACGAACGCGGGCTTCCCGGCCTTGTTCATGCGCTGGATGAAGTCCACGGCGCGGGCCGCCGTGTCGTCGTCGATCGTCTCCATCCGCTTCCGGGTCAGCGGGCCCGTGTCCTTGCACACCTGCTTGCCGACCTTGCCGAAGCGCGGGTCGACGGTCGTGTCATCCGTGGCCGAGGCCTTGCAGTCCATGACGCCGCGCGGCCCGAATTCGGCGCGGAACTTGGGATCCTTCGGGTAGTCCGGGAGCTCCGGCTCCTCCTCGGCGTTCAAATGGTAGAGGTTGCCGTAGAACTCGTCGAACCCGTGGACGGTGGGCAGGAACTCGTTCCGGTCGCCGAGGTGGTTCTTGCCGAACTGCCCGGTCGCGTAGCCGAGCGGCTTGAGCATCTCGGCGATCGTCGGGTCTTCCTTCTGGAGGCCCAGCGTCGCGCCCGGCAAGCCGACTTTCGTCATGCCGGTGCGCAGACCCGACTGGCCGGTGATGAACGATGACCGGCCCGCCGTGCAGCTCTGCTCGGCGTAGTAGTCGGTGAACATCATGCCTTCCTTGGCGACACGATCGATGTTGGGCGTCTTGTAGCCCATCAGGCCGTGCGAGTAGGCGCTGATGTTGGACTGGCCGACGTCATCGCCCCAGATGATGACGATGTTCGGCTTGCGGGCGGTGTTCTGCGCCTCGGCGGACGGCGCCGCGGCGAGGATGCCGAGCGCGAGCCCGAAGACCGGGGAGCGAGGTTTGAATGCCTTCATTCACGTTCTCCTTTTCGTGTCGTTCAGCGTCTCACGAACGAGACGTCGAACGTCTGCTTCTGAAGAGCCTGGAAATACGTGCCGACGAGCGTGTCGCTCGCCGGGTCGTATACGAGGCGATATGTGCTGCCGGGGTAGTTGGGGGCGCGCAACTCGACGAAGAGCGTCAGGGCGCCGTTCTCGGAGAACGCCTCCGCTTTCGCGACGTTGATCGGACGCGGGTTGAAATAAGCCGCGTCGGCCTTCCCCTCCGGCGAGACCGCGCGGATCTCGAGGATGTAGCCGCCGTCCTCGCGCAGCCAGCGGGCCACGAGTCTGTCGAACCCCGAGGCCGCAGGCTTCGCGGGTTCCAGGGCGGGAGCCGCCGTGGCCGTCGCCGCTGCGGTGGCTGCAGGCGCCGCCGGCTCTCCGCCCCTGGAGCGGCACGAAACGGCGCCCCCGATCAGAAGCGCACCGGCGAGGGCAATGCCCGTTCGCCGACGGTTTCTCAAACTGCCGACCGGCCTACTTCTTCGCCTGCGGCGGGTAGTTCTCGAAGAGCTTCTGGGCGACCTGGTCGGCCTTCTGCTGGCGCTCTTCCGGGGTTGCGCTCGTCGAGACCTGGTCCTTCGCGATGCCGCGCCAGACGGCGGTCTTCGCGCTCGCGTCGACGAGGTCGATCACGAGGGTGCCCGTCGGAATCTCCTGGACCGTCGTGGTCTGCATTCCGCCCATGCCGCCGTAGCGCCAGCCGCCGCCCCAGCCGCCGTACCCGTACGAATTGAGCTGAACGTCCTTCCCGAGGCTGAAGTGGGTGAAGACGATCAGGTCGCCTCCGTCCGGCACCTGCCGGAGCCCGCGGGCCGAGAGAGCGTTCCCGAGGGACTGGGCGAAGCGTTCGGCCGCGATCGGGTTTTTGGGCGCCGTACCGGCCTTGAGCGTGTACGTCTTGTACTTCGAGAAGTCGGTGCCCGGGGCGTAGTCTGTGTTGACCTCCAGCGTCGAAGCAGGCACAGCGGCGATCGCGAGGGCGACGGTGGC
>JADJVE010000011.1 GCA_016716715.1 Acidobacteriota bacterium
GACGCGGTCGGGCGTCGGCGTAGGTGTGGGAGTGGCGGCTCTTTGCGCCTGACGCCCGATTCATTTCGGGATCAGCCCGCGTTGCTGCGTCTGCGCGCTGGTTGATCGCCTTCACCAGGCTCATGATCGCCTTGAGGTCCCTCCTGGGCGGACTTCGCCGCCTCCATCACCACGAGGAAGGCGATCGCCATGATGTCGCCGTCCCCGATGGCGCCTATGTTTGAGTAGGCCCCGGCCCTTATCGTGGTCAGTCGCCCCTTACACCTGCCGGGGTCGTTTTGCAACGAAGCGCAACGTGGATCGTCTGCTCGAGCGCCGCGAGGTCGACTGGCCTGTTCTTTCGCGCCAGCGCCACCCCTGGTCGTGCACCTGTGCGAGCAAGACCTGCGGCGACGCCTTCTTCGCCTGAACCGCTGGGCGGCGCGTCCTCGAGGTCGGGCGGAACCGGGGCGGCGGCAGGGGAGAACGACGCGGCGAGCACGAGAGCGAGAACCCGCTGCCCACTCCCCACCTGCGAGGGCCTCTTCAGCGGGAAGGGTGGGGTGGCGGCGCGTTTACGCATCGCGGGGCCTCCAGTTCCAGTCCATTCTTTCCGATGCCTCTCGGGCTGAAAATCTTTGCCTCGCCTTCGGTCGACGACGTACGAGCGGTCGATCTTCGCGAGGTTCGTCGTGCCCGTTCGGCGCATGACCATCTCCAGCTCGCGCCGCAGGATGTCGCGAGCGCGGCCTCGACGCCCGCTCTCGTGGTTCGGAACGCGGCGTAGGCCCCACACCTGCGGGCCGCTTTGATGCCGACGGCGGTCGCGCCGAGCGCGAGCGCCTTTGAAGATGTCGGTTCCGCGGCGGATGCCGCTGTCGAGGATCACGGGGACGCGCCCTTCACGGCCTATGGGACCTCACGAGGCTGTCGGATCGAGGGGCGGAGGCTCTCCTCGGCGCGGCGCCGCCGTGGTTCGAGACGACGATGCTGCCGACGTCTCCGGCGAGACAGAGCTCGGCATCCCTGCGCGTGACGACGCCCTGGTGAGAAGTTTCCCTCTCCACGCGCCCGGATGCGCGCGGCGACGTAGTCCCGCACGTCGCGTCGCAAAGAACTCATCGACCTTCGAACCGCTTCAGATTCCCTGAACACCGTCCTGCGAAGAGCGCACTGGCGATGTCGAACGGGTCGGCCGCGTGGCAATGACGAGCAGTCGCGCAAAGTCGAAGCGTCGCCCGCGCACGACGGGCACCCTGCGGGCGCTGGATCCCGCCCCGCAGGTCGAGACGGTCGGAACGAGCCGCAGGGCAGCCGGCGGCCTCGGCGCGCTTCGGCGAGGCCCTGCGCGACGGACCACTGATCGGTCGGACAGAGTTGATAACAGACCGGGCCGCCGTGCGCGGCGGCGACGCCTCCGACGCCGGTGGACGAGAGCGTGGAGAGGATCTGCAGGTTCCTCCGCGAGCGAGCGGCGCGCGCCGTCGCGATTTCGGCGTCGCCGTGGAACGCGCGCTTTGGCTGGAAACCGGGCAGAGGACGATGGGCGTTTCCACGTCGTGCCGAGAAAGGGAGAGGGAGTCGTATCGGGGGCGCGGACGCCAGCGAGACGGCGGACGCGCAGCGCGAGGTCCGCGAAGTCCTCGCCGTCCGCCCGGAGCGTCGCGTCGCCGCCGACGCCGGTCGTCATGTAGCCCCAGTGCGCGGGCGGAAGGCTCCTCTTCGCGATGGCCCTCGAGCTCGAAGACGTCCAGCGCCTTCGCGGCGGAGTCGGCGGTCGGCTCGACCCTGCCGGCGAAGACGTTGAGGCTGCCGAGCCCGGCGAGGAGCTGGCCGGCCGCGAGGAAGCGCAGGAAATCGCGGCGGGCGAAGTCGTTCACGAAGACCTCCCGGATGCGGCGGAGCGGCGGCGGACGCAGCCGGGCGATTCCAGTGGCGAAGGGCGCGACTGGGAGCGGGTTGCGGGCCTACTTCATCGGCGGCGTTGTTGGGGTGCCGTTGCGGTTGATGGCCAAGGGATTGACGAGGCACACGCCCATGTTCGTGGCGCCGTGAGCGAGCTCTGTTCTTGAACGTTGCGAGATTCTCGTACTGGCACTGGGGCGCAATGTAGTGTGCGTGTGGCCCGCGTAATCCTTCTGGACCGTCGCAAGCTTGGCCTCGAGCCTATCGACGCGATCCTGGAGTGCGGAGATGAGCATGTAGTTCGCATCTTTCAACTGCGCGTAGGGGACAGCGGGCTTGATGGTCTGCGTCTCCTTGAGACCGTGCGGCTGAAGGCCGCGAACCGACGACGAGCGCCGCGGCAAGAAGGACGGCTCCGCACACTTCGAGAATGACGCGCAGATATTTCATTCATTGCCCCTGCCTGCGCGAACGATACCGCGCGTCTCACCGGAGCCCGGAGCGTTTTCCCTTCGCGCCGGCCTCAGCGCCTCGCGGCTGGGCGACGCAAATGCGCGCTTCCTCCAGGTTCCTACTTCATGTTCTGGATGATGGCGTCCTGGGTCGTCGACATCTTCTTCATCAGGTTCGAGAGCGTCGACATCATCTTGCTCAGGCGGTCCATCGCCATCTGGAGGCGCAACGACCCATCTCGCCCATCTCCGACATGGAGTCGAGGTCGCTCTTGGCCTGCAGGCTCCTCGGAGGCCTCGTAGAGCAGGAGGAACGAGAGAGGGCCCGGGCGCGCCGCCGCCTCGGGTGTGAGCACGACCGGGGCGCGAGCGGCGGCGTGAGCGAGGGCCTCGGGGTCGCCGGGTCCCTTCGCGACCTGGGGCGCGTTCTGGCTCGCCCAGGCCTTCACCGCGGGAGACGCCGCATTCCAGAGTCGGTCGCCGCGGGCCTTTACGTCGGGAGGAAACTGCGGAGTTCTCGGCCGCACTTTGACGAGATTTCCGCGGGACATGGTTCGCGGAGTCGGGGTGCTGTCGGCCGCGAGCGCCGCGGAAGCGCCGAGGCCGAAGAGTGCGAAAAGCACGAGCGCGGCGAGGAAGAGCCGGACGTCGCGGCGGGCGGTCGGGTCGATCGGCACGGCCGAGTCTAGCGGCGCACGCGGGCGATGAGGTCCATCTCGATGGGGCGCCTCCGGGGGAGCCCCGCGACGAAGACGGTCGTGCGGGCGGGGCGGCCGTCGCCCATCCGCTTCGCGTAGACGGCGTTCATCGCGGCGAAATCGTCGCCCTTCGTCATGTAGACAGTCGTCTTGACGACGTCAGCCCAGCCGAGTCCTTCCGCCTTCAGAACGGCCTCGAGGTTGTCGAAGACGCGGTCCACGGCCTGCTCGATCGGCCCCGGCAGGACCGCGCCCGTCTTCGGGTCGCGGGGAATTTGCCCCGCTGCGAAAAGGAAGCCGCCTTCCGCGATCGCCTGCGAGTAGGGACCGGAAGCCTTTGGCGCACCGTCGGTCACGACCGCGCGCAGCGGGGGAGCGGCGGGCTTCGCCGCGGCGTCCGGTTTCGGCGTCGACTGTGAGAGGGCGCTCCCCGCGGCGAAGCACACGGCCAGAGCGAGAAGCGCGGGCGACGTGATTCTCATCGAGTCTCCTTCTATCGTTGCAAGAGCGAGTCGCAATCTATGTCGCGGATCGAGCACGCGCCAGAAGAAAGCCCGGGGGAGCGTTAACGCGCCGGACTACTTCGGCGGCACCGCCCCGCCCGCGGGCCACGTCGTGTCGCCGATGCGGGTGAGCGTCATCTCGAAGAAGCGGACGGGGGTCCTTGCCGGTCGCCGAGGCGGTCGCCGACTTCCCTTGAGCGTCCGTCCTTGATGACGGCCGTGTACCGGGATCGTCATGGGCCCGGCCGGGATTTCCCAGATGTAGCCGTCGGGCGTGGGCTTGATGACGAAGTCGCCGGCGTTGCCCATCGCGTACGAATGAAGCGTGTAGGCGTTCTTCGCGGGGTTGAAGGAGATCGTCCCGAACGCGTTGAACGAGACGCGCCCGTCCGCCTCATAGCCTTTCCCTCGATGACCTTCACGGCGCCGTCGAGGAACGGTCCGATGCGCTCGGTCTGCGTGATCGTGTGCTTCTCGCCCGACGGGAGGATCGTCCACGCGGGCCCCGCCAGACGCCGTCCATGGCCGCGAAGGCCTTCAGGGCGTCCTTCTGGGCGGTGAGGAGGGCCGCGGATCAGGCCGGCCCCTGCGCGAGGGCCGGGGCGGCCAGGCAGAGGGCGAGCATCAGCGGGAGACGGCGAGGTGTTTGCATGAGACGGATTCTCTCTCTCACTCCGGGTAGGGCGCCGTGAGGAGCGCTGCCATCGAGCGCATGCCGCTCCAGGTAGTGGCCCATGCGCAGGTTCTCGTCGTACGCGTGCTGGTTGTTGTCGGCGTTCACGACGGGGACCTGCACGAACGGCGCCTTCAGCGGCCCGACGATCGCGTGCGTCGGGAGCGTGCCGCCCATCATCCGGATGCGCACGAGCGGCGCGGCGGGCCATGCGCCGCCGAGCGCCGCCGCCGCCCAGCGGCCCACCGGTGCGTCGAACGGCTGCCGCGCGGCCTCCTCGGGTGCGGTGCGTCGAATCGCGCGAGCTTCGGCCAGCGCGCGCGCTCCTCGTCCGTGGGGTCCTTCTCGACGAGGTGCCAGCCCTGCGCCTCGACGTGCTTCTTCAGGAGGCCGACGAGGAACGCCGGGTCGGACTCGACGGTCGTGCGCAGATCCAGCTCGGCGACGGCGTCGCGCGGGAGCACGTTCGCCGCCTTCTCGCCGACGCTCGCCGACGCGAGGCCGCGCACGTTGAGGGACGGGTACTGGAGCGACTCCTGGTACGTGACGCCGACCTTTTCCTGCTGCGATATGCCGACCCTCTGTTTCAGCGCGGCCTCGTCGTCGGGCACCTCGGCGAGCGCCTTGCGATCCGCTTCGGTGAGGTTCGTGCGCCCGTAGTACCCGGCGACCGTAACCCGTCCGTCCTCGTCCTTCATCGACGCAAGGAGTTTCGCGAGGCGCAGCGCGGGGTTGGGCACCCAGTTGCCGAAGTGCCCGCTGTGCAGCGGCGCGCGCG
The DNA here is from genome assembly GCA_016716715.1 of Acidobacteriota bacterium. NCBI lineage: Bacteria > Pseudomonadati > Acidobacteriota > Acidobacteriota bacterium. Next base: position 4,989 of record JADJVE010000011.1, read on the forward strand.
GCCCGTAAACGGTGAGCGTGACGGCGACGACGCCGCGGTTTCCGAATGCGAGCGTCGGGCGGTTGGACGCGTGCACCGGCCCGTCGAGGAGGACGACGGCGTCGGCCGAGAGGAGAGCCGCGTTACCCGCGACGGCGGCGGCGATGCCGGGCGAGCCGACCTCCTCCTCGCTGTCGAGGAGAACCTTCACGTGGAAGGCCGGGTCGATCCGTTTCGCGCGCAGGATGTCGAAAACCGCGAGGAACATGACGATCGGCCCCTTGTCGTCGGAGGACGAGCGCGCGAAGACGCGCAGCTCCGGGTCGAAGCCGGGCTTCAGGAGCTCGGCGCGGTCCACCTCGGCCCACTTCCCGTCGGGCCCGCGCCGCTTGACGACGGGCAGCCAAGGGTCCTTCTGCGCCCACTGCGAAGGGACGACAGGCTGGGCGTCGAAGTGGATGTAGAAGAGGACCGTCTTCTGCGCGGGGGCCTTGCCGTACTCGGCGAAGACGAGCGGGCGGCCCTTGTTTTCGATGAGGCGCGTCGTGAACCCGCGTCTCCGGAAGGCGGCCTCGAGCCAGGCTGCATTTCGCTGGATGTCCGCAGGCCGAGCGGGGTCGTTCGGGAGGGCGAGGAACTCGAGGAACTCCGGGAACGTCCCGACGGCGGCACCCGCGATCGAGGCGTCGTCGACGCCTGGCGGGAGGGACAGCGTGCGCCGGGAGCGCGGCGCCGGAGAGGGCGGCGCCGAGGCACAGGGCGAGGGCGGTCGAGCGCATGCGGGGCCTCCGGAAGCACTCTACCGCCGTTGGCGTCCTAGACTGTGCCCGACTGGAGGATCTATGGCACGCCTCTCAGTCCTCGCGCTCTCTTTTTTCCTCGCGCTTCCCTTTCCGCCTCGGACGCTCCGGCGCAGGCTCCCGCCAAAGAAGTCTCCTCTCGGCCGACTCCGGCCGCACCACGGCCGCGGGCGCGACGTTCACGGCGCCGGCGGGCTGGACGATCGTGACGAAGGGCCCGCTCGTGGTGCTGGACCCGCCCGAGGGGGACTCGCACCTCGCGATCGTGGACGCCGAGGCGAAGGACGCCGAGGCCGCGGTCGCCGCGGCGTGGGCCGCCTACAAGCCCGACGTGAAGCGGCCGCTGAGGCTCGCGACGCCGGGCGCCCCGCGCAACGGCTGGGAGGAGCGGAAGAGCTTCGAGTACGAGACCTCGCCGAACGAGCGCGTCGTCGTCGTGGCGGGCGCGTGGCGCGCCGGGAAGGCGTGGGTCGTCTTCATCCTGGACGCGACCGAGCCGACGGCCGAGAAGCGCGGAGCGCCGATCGGCCTCGTCCTGCAGAGCCTCCGCCCCAAGGGCTACTCGCGCGAGAGCTTCGCGGGGAAGAAGGCCCATCCGCTCAACGCGGCGCGGATCGCGACGCTGAAGGCGTTCGTCGAGGACGGCATGAAACAGTACGCGGTGCCGGGCGTCGGGCTGAGCTTTCTCGACGGCGGCAAGGTCGTGTGGGAAGGCGGCCTCGGCGTGAAGGAGCTCGGCAAGCCGGACAAGGTCGACGCGGACACGCTCTTCATCGCGGCGTCGAACACGAAAGCGCTCACGACGCTGCTCCTCGCCGAGCTCGCCGACGAGAAGAAGCTCGGCTGGAACCAGCCCGTCACGGGGTCTATCCCGCGTTCCGGCTCGGCGACGCGGCGACGACGAAGCAGGTGCTCGTGAAGCACCTCGTGTGCGCGTGCACGGGTCTCCCGCGGCAGGACATGGAATGGCTCTTCGAGTACCGGAGCGCGACGCCCGCGTCGGCGCTCGGCCTCCTCGGCACCATGCAGCCGACGAGCAAGTTCGGCGAGGTCTTCCAGTACAGCAACCTGATGGCGGCCGCGGCGGGGTTCATCGGGGATCGCTGTCGTACCCCGGGCGCGAGCTGGGCACCGCGTACGACGAGGCGATGCGGGCGAAGGTCTTCCTGCCCCTCGGCATGACGAACACCACGTTCGACTTCGCGCGCGCCCTCAGGGGAAACGTCGCGCAGCCGCACGGCGACGACCCGGACGGGAAGACCGTGCGGGCCCGGATGGACCTGAACGAGTCCATCGTGCCGGCCCGGCCGGCCGGAGGCGTGTGGACGAGCGCCCGCGACCTCTCGAAGTACGTGGCGATGGAGCTGGCGAAGGGCGCGCTTCCGGCGGCGCAAGCGCCTCGTCTCGGAGGAGAACCTCCTCGCGCGGCGCGCGCCTCAGGTCGCCGTCGGTGAGGACGTCACGTACAGGATGGGCCTCTTCGTGGACAAGAAGTGGGGAATCCCGATCGTGCACCACGGCGGCGACCTCGCCGGGTACCACAGCGACATGATCTGGCTGCCCGAGCACGGCGTCGGCGCCGTCATCCTGACGAACTCGGACGCGGGCGTCTCGCTGCGCGGGCCGCTCCTGAGGCGCCTCGTCGAGGTGCTCTTCGACGGCAAGCCGGAGGCCGAGGAGTCGATCCGCGTCGGGGTCAAGCAGCGGGCGGCGGCCATCGCGAAGGCGCGCGAGCGCCTCGTGATCCCGGCCGACGCCTCCGCGGCGGCGAAGCTCGCGCCGCGCTACGCGAGCAAGGCCCTCGGCGATCTCGCCGTGAAGAAGGGCGCGGCGGCGCCGTCGTCTTCGACGTTGGCGAGTGGCACAGCATCGTCGCGTCGCGCAAGAACGACGACGGGACGATCTCCTTCATCACGATCGACCCGACGATCGAGGGCTTCGAGTTCGTCGTGGCGGACAAGGACGGAAAGCGCTCCCTCGTCCTGCGCGACGCGCAGCACGAGTACGCGTTCGACGAGGCGAAGGGGAACTAGGCGTGGCCCGGGGATCGGCGTGCGCGGCGCTCATCCTGTTCGTCGTGTCGTGCGGGGCGGCCGCCGCGCCGGGGGCCGACGCCCAGGCGCCCGACCCGCTCGCCGCGGAGGCGAAGAAGCGCAACGCCGCGCTCGTCGCCGACGGCTTCAACATGACGCACGGCTGGAGCCTCGAGCGGAAGGGCGTCCGCTTTGAATTCCTGCTGCCGCGGGCCAGCGACGGGCACCGGCTCAGCTTCTGGATGGAGACCCGCGAGGGCGAAGCCTCGGTGACGCTCGTCGGGCCGGACGGTGCGCCGCTCCTCGCGTGGGCCGGGCGCCGGGGCGAGTCCGACGTCACGCGTGTGCTCGCGGCGGGGAAGTACGTCCTCGAGATCGATCCCTCGAAGGCGTCCGGGGGCCGCGCCCTCTTCGGCGTGAAGGGATTCCTCGTCCATCGCTGCGAGATGAACGCCGCGCTCACGTCCGAGCAGCCGGCGGCGCCCGCGCGGGGCTTCCACTGGCCGTACTTCCTTTACGTGCCGAAGGCGCCACGCTCGGGGCACCTCCTCGTGGTCCCGAACAACACGGGTACACCACCGACGACGTGGAGATGATCCGCGCCGCGTCCACGTGCGAGGTGCGCCGGCAAGCGGCGCTCGCCGATGCGCTCGGCGCGCCGCCCCTCGTGCCGCTCTTTCCGCGGCCGCCGATCGGGGGCGACGAAAACCTTTACCTCCACGCGCTCACGCGCGCGGCCCTGCAGACGGAAGCTCCCGCGTTCCGGCGTGTCGACTTGCAGCTCCTTGCCATGGCGGACGACGCGCGGGCGGTTCTCGCGGCCAGGGGAATCACGGTCGACGCGAAGGTCCTCCTGCGCGGTTTCTCGGCGTCGGGTTCGTTCGTGAACCGCTTCGCCGTCCTTCACCCCTCGCGGGTCCTCGCGGTGGCCTGTGGGTCGCCGGGCGGCTGGCCGATCGCGCCCGTCGAGAAGGCCGACGGCAAAACGCTGCCGTACCCCGTCGGCGTGGCCGACGTCCGCGCGCTCGTGGGAAGGCCCGTCGACGAGCGCGCGTTGAAGGCCGTCGCGTGGCTCTTCTTGCTCGGCGACAAGGACGCGAACGACGCGGTGATCTACCGCGACAGCTTCTCGAAGGCCGACGAGGAGCTCGTCTTCCGTCTCTTCGGCCCGACGCCGGTCTCCCGCTGGAAGGGGGCCGAGGGCCTCTACCAGAAGGCGGGCCTCGACGCGCGCTTCGTCCTCTACCCGGGCGTCGGGCACGAAGTGACGCCGGAGATGGACGCGGACGTCGCGAAGTTCTTCGAGGAGAGACTGGCCGCCGCGCGTTCCACGGCACGCTGACACCGAAATGCGGACGACCGGCCCGGGGGGGGGGCCGGTTCGTGGCGTTTCAAATGGTGGAGGCGGGGGGAGTCGAACCCCCGTCCGAAGCGCCCGAACGTCGAGATTCTCCACGCTCAGTCCGGACTTGTTTTTTTAACCTCCGCGTCTTCAGGTCCGGACGACCGGGCGCGGCAGCGATCCTGAGCTTCTCGGGCCATCTCTTCAGGCGGCGGAGATGATCCCCAGTCCGGATTTCGCGTCAAACGCCGAGGCGCCCCGGACAGGCTCCCCGGCGCCCGTCACGGCTAATTAAGCCGCGAGAGCGTAATCGCTGTTGGCGATTGAATTTGACCGTCGTTTTTACGAGCGAACGGCCGTGCTCGGCGTGCTCCTCGATCGCTGAATGCCCCGTCGAAACCGGGACGCCCCCAACCGTGATCGGTGAGGATAACAGGTCGGCACCCGGGCGAAAAGACCCGGGAGTCGCCATAATTCGCGGGTGACGCGCGCGACGGCCCGGTTCCTCGTTCTTCTCGCCGCCGCGGGATTCTCGTTCCTGTCCGGCGCCCGCTCCGTCGAGGCCCAGGACGCGTCCCTCGCGGGACGGCAAGCCGCCCGCGTCGATCCGCGCCGAAGAGCGCGACGGGCGGACGTTCCTTCTCGTCAACGACGCCGTTGCCGCCCTCGACGGGACGATCGCGTGGGACGAACGCACGCGCTCGTACGAGGTGAAGGTCAAGGGCCGGACGGCCGTCTTCGGCGCCGAGTCGCCGATCGCCGTCGTGGACACGAAGGTCGTGAACCTCGCGTCGCCCGTGCGCGCGTCGAGCCTCGGCGCGTGGGCCGAGCCGGAGTTCTTCGTCAGGGTTCTCGGTCCGCTCACGGGCCAGGCGCTCGCGTGGGACAAGGGGACGCGCACGCTCTCGGCGAAGAAGTCGGATTTCGTCGGAAGTCGGCGTGGGAGCCCTCCGTCGCGGAGCTCGGCGACGTCACGAAGATCGTGCCCGATTCTCGCAGTCGCCGTCGTACGCGGTGGAGGCGACGCCGGAACAGGTCGTCCTGCACTTTCCGGGCACGCGCCTCACCGCGCCGTCGCCCGAGCGCGTCCTCGATTCGCCGCGCGTCGTGCGAGCTCCTCGTGCGCGGCGGCGAGGTGACGATCGTCTTTCGCGAAAGGGCCTCGCCGCGAACGTCTATGCGCTCAGGACGCCGCCCCGCCTCGTCGTGGACGTCGCCCGCAAGGCCGGAGCCGCGCCCTCCGCCGCGCCCGCCGCGCCGGTCCCGGCGCCCGCCGCCGCGAACGAACGAAGACGATCGTCGTCGACCCGGCCACGGCGGAACCGAGGAAGGGGCGAAGGGGCCGGGCGGCTCGCTTCGAGAAGACGCGACGCTCGCGCTCGCGAGGACGGTCGTCGAGACGCTCCAGCGCCGCGGGTACCGCGTCCTCATGACCGGACGACGGATGCGACCGTGGGGCTCGACGACCGGGCCGCCGCCGCGAACGCCGCGAAGGCGGACGTCTTCCTCTCCATCCACTGCAACGCGTCGCGCGCGGCCTCCGCGCACGGCACGGAGGTCTACTACCTGTCGCTCGACGCGTCCGACCGCGCGGCGGCCGCGCTCGCCGAGAGCGAGAACCGCGCCGCGCCCGGGGCGGCCAGCGCGAGAAGAACGCCGCGGTGCGCGACCTCGACCTCATCCTCTGGGACTCGCGCAGAACCAGCACCTCGGCGCGTCCGCGCGCCTCGCCGAGATCGTGCAGGCCGACTTCAACCGCCTGCTCGGGATCACGACGCGCGGCGTGAAGCAGGCGCCGTTCCGCGTCCTCATCGGCGTGAACGCGCCCGCGGTGCTCGTCGAGGTGTCGTTCATCACGGACCCCGACGAGGAGAAGAAGATCAATTCCGAGGAGTTCCGCCGGCAGGGTCGCGGACACGCTCGCGGGCAGCCTCGAGACGTACTTCCGGTCCGCCGACGGCGCCGCGCCCGTGCCGTACGCGCCGAAGAACGGCAAGAGCTGAGTCCCGTGGCCCGCCGCTTCGCGCTCGCGCTCGTCGCGATCCTCGCCCTGCTCCTCGGTGCGTTCGTCGTGATGCGGAGCGTCAGGAGCCCGAAGGCCGGCGCGCCGCCCGCTCCCGCGCCTCGCCCGACGGCCGTCGTGCCGCCGACGCCGATCCCCGCGCGCAACGTGACGCTGTTCTTCGAGTCGAAGGAGGGCGACGGCATGCTGCACCCCGAGGCGCGCGACGTGCCCGTGGCCGCGGACGACGTCGCGTTCCTGCGGGCGGTGGCGTCCGGCGTCGTCGAGGGGCCCCGCAGCGCCGACCTCGTCAAGCCGTTTCCCGAGGGCTGGACGCTGCGCGGTGCGTACCTCCTGCGCGACGGCGTGGCCGTCCTCGACGTCGCGCCGCCCGCTCTCGTGAAATGGCAGGCCGGCGCGCACGAGGAGGACGCCGCCGTGCAGGCGCTCGCCGTCACGGTCCGGCAAGAACATGGCGGGCGTGACGCGCGTCGTCTTCCTCGTGGCGGGGGAGCCCGCCGAGACGCTCGCGCCAGGACGTGGACCTCGCGCACCCGATCGCGCCGGACTTACGCGCGCGCCGCCCGGGAACGCCGCCCGGCGCAGACCGCCGCCGGCGGCGACACGGACGCCGGCTCCGACGCCCACGGCGACGTCGACGCCGGCGCCGCGACCCCGAAGCCGGCGGGGCCGCCCGCGAAGCCGAAGGGGAAACGACGTGAGCGACGAACGGAGCCATCGGCCTCTTCGACTCGGGTTTGGGCGGGCTGACCGTCCTCGGGCGATCGCCCGCCGGCTCCCGCACTGGCGCGGCTCCTCTATCTGGGCGACACGGCGCGCCTTCCGTACAGGACGAAATCCGCCGGGACCGTCCCGCCGCTACGCCCGCCGCGCGGTCGGGGCTCCCTCCTCGACCACGGCGTGAAGGCCCGTCGTCATCGCCTGCGGAACGGCCTCGGCGCTCGCGCGCTCGACGCGATCGTCGAGAGCTGACGCCGGTGCCCGTGATCGGCGTCGTGCCGGCCGGCGCCGTCGCCGCCGTCGCCGCCGAGCGCGGGCGCGCTGGCGGCGGCAGGAGAACCGCGCGGGCCGATCGCCGTCCTCGCGGCCGAGGCGACCGTGGCGTCCGAGCATTGACTGAACGGTTCACGCGCTGGATCCCAGCGCGAAGTGCTCACACGGCGTGCCCGCTCTTCGTGCCGCTCGCCGAGGAGGGCTAGACCGGGAACGAGGTCACCCGCGCGGGCGCGCGCCCGGTACCTCCCAGGCCGTGGGCTCATCAGGCGCGCGCATCGTCGTATCTCGGCTCACGCGCCACCCGCCACTCGCGGGGACGATCGCAGCGGCGCTCCCGCCGGAACGGAACTCGTCGACTCGGCGCACGCGGCGGCGGACGCGCTCGAAGCGGCGCTCCGCCGACCGCCCGCCGCGAGAGAACGAGCCCGGCGAGACGCGCATTCTCGTCACGGACGCGTCGGATCGGCTCCGCCGCGTCGCGGGCCACCTCCTCAGCCGGCCCGCGGCGGAACTCACGCTCGTAGGCCTGCCGATGTGAAGGTCCGCGGGCGCCCTGGTCCGCGATAAAGAGGACAATCCCCGCGTGAAGAACCCCAACGCCCTCTCCCGTGCCGGGCGGCCGCGCCCTTTTCGCTGCGTCCCGTCTCGATCGTCGCGACGCGGTGCCCCACGCGGAGGGCTCGTGCCTCATCACACAGGGCGAGACCCAAGTGCTCGTCACGGCAACCGTCGAGCCGAAGGTGCCGCCCTTCCTCCAGAAGACCGGCCTCGGCTGGATCACCGCCGAATACGGATGCTCCCGCGCGCGACGCACGAGCGGACGGCGCGCGCGGGCCGCTGCTGCCCAGGAAGCAGACGGGCCGCACGCTCGAGATCCAGCGCCTCATCGGGCGCGCGCTTCCTTCAACGTCGCGGATCCCTGCGATCCTCGCGGGACCGGACGATCACCTCGACTGCGACGTCCTCGTGGCCGACGCGGGGACGCGCTGCGCGTCCGTGACAGGCGCGTACGTCGCCCTGATGCTCGCCGCCGGCACGCACGCCCTTCCAAAGCGCGGACGATCCGCCGGGAGCCCGCTGCCCGAGGCCGTGGCGGCCCGATCTCCCTCCGGCGTCACGGCCGGGGCCGAAGGCTTCCCGGACGCGCGCACGTTACTCCTCGACCTCGACTACTCCGAGGACTCGACCGCCGAGGTCGACCAGAACGTCGTCGGGACGTCGTCCGGGACGCTTCGTCTGAGATCCCGGGCACCGCGGAGAAGGAGCCGACCGACGAGGCGATGCTCAGCGAGCTTCTCGCCGCCGCCCGGCCCCGAAAGCCTCTCCGAGCTCTTCCGCGTCAGTGCGCGGCGCTCGAGGGCGCGTGCCGGACGCGTGGCTGCCGGACCTGCCTCAGGCCCGCGCGAGAAGAGATCCGCGCAAAGACTTCGGCGGAAACCGGCCCGGATCTTCAAGAGGCGTAGTGCCCCGGCCCGAGGCTCGAGGAACGTCGCGTCGGGCGGGCCTTCAGGATCGCCCGCGCGTCTTTCAGCGGCACGAGGGGATGCGCGCTCGCGGTCACGACGAGCGGCATCGTCGTCCCCTGAGCGCTCAGGCAAAGAGGGCGCCCCGAGGACGCCGTCCACCGGACTTCTCGGTCACGCCCAGAAGAGCGTCTGCTTTCTTCGACGGAGCCGGTCTGCGCCCCTCGACGGCCCGCGCGACAGGCGCGCCTTCTTGCCAGGCGTCGCCCTCCGAAGCCGTACGCGGCGGCACTTCTGAGGGAGGACTCGGGACGCTCTCGAGGACGGCGCGGCGCGACATCGCCTTCCACTTGAGCGTGTCCGTGAAGCCGTAGGGCGCCGCGCCGAGGGGCGAGACGAGCGCCACAGCGGCGACGCGTTCAGCACGCGAGGGCCGCGATCTCGCCAGCGACGCGCCCGCCGAGAGGTGGCCCACGAGGAAGACGGGCTGCTTCGGCAGACGCCGAGGACCCATCCGCGCAGGCGCCGCCGGAGTCGTAGCCGTCGGGGATTCGGCCCGCGGAAGGCCCGGGAGGTCGAGCGCCTGGATCGCGTAGGTCTTCGCAGGCGGGACGCGCCAGCGTCGGCCCAGTCGGCCCGCGCAGCCGCTTGAACCGTGGAGGAG
>JADJVE010000012.1 GCA_016716715.1 Acidobacteriota bacterium
TACCCGAACGTCGCTCCCTTCAACAATGAAGTCCATCAGTGGACCTACGACGCCATCGGGAACCGCCTCACGAACCAGATCGACGCCACGATCCAGACTTACACGTACGAGAAGATCGGAGCGAATCCCAAGAACGCGCAGAAGCTGATGAACGACGGAACGAACGCGTACGCGTACGACTTCAATGGCAGCCAGGTATCACGAACTGGCTTCGGCTTCGGAAGCGACGCGGACAACCGGCTTGCGGCGATCACGGGGAATGAGACGGCCAGCTACACGTATGACTACCAGGGGAGAAGGACCAGTAAGACGGTCGCGGGCGTGACGACGAAGTACCTGTATGACGGATTGAACCTCGTCTCGGAGACGACGGCTGGCGCGACGACCAGATATGCGTTTGGGCCGTCAATCGATGAGCCGCTGGCTCTCTATGCTTCAGGGGCCGTCAGCTACCTTAATGCGGACGGGCTCGGGAGCATCGTGGCGACGAACAGCGCCACCGGGACCGTTAGCCACGGTTCCGTGTTCGATGCGTGGGGGGTCGCGAAGAGCGAGACAGGGACGAGAATCCACCCCTTCACGTACACGGGGAGAGAGACGGGAGAGGCCGGACTGCTGTTCCATCGAGCTCGGTGGTCTCAGCCGGCGACGGGCGCCTTTACTCAGGTCGATCCTCTCAGCCAAATAACGCCGAGCCCTGAGCTCTATAGGTACGCGAGGTCCGCACCGACGCAGTTCGTCGATCCCACCGGGCTTCAGGCAGCGGCCGCCATGGACCCTAACGGCTGCGAGGACAAATGCAAAGAGATTCGCGACCAGATCATCGCGGTGACGACTGAGCTAGCGAAGCGAACCGCCGAACAGTGGGCGAACAAAGGCCGGCTGCCTTGGACACGCCCCGGCACCGGCGGACCTGGAAAGAACACGATCTACGGACATGCAGAGCAGTTCGTTAACAAGCAACGCAACTTGAGAAACCTCATTGACGACTGGAAGTCCAATCACTGTGGGGATGGGCTTCCGGCCGACGCATGGAGTTGGGCTCAGGCTGCGGCGCCGGAACCCGATCCGGAGACAGTCAAGAACTACCCGGATCGCCCCGATCGCCCGTGGCCAACGCTCTCTCCAGCGGAGAGGAAGGCGCTTGAGCAGGCGATTGAGGTCGGAATCTCCGGCACGATTCTCTATTGGATTTTCCGACTCGCGCCGGCGGCGCTATGAGGCGCTAGATGACCGACGATCTTCGGTGGCGAGAGGCTTGGTACTTTCTCAGTCTAGATCGCGTTCGACCGTTCGCCGCCGACCTCTGGCTTCAGGATAGCGAGGGTAAGGATCTCGCACAGCTTGCGCGAGCCGCAGTTGAACGAGAGCTTAAGAGCGGCGATTCGGCCCTGGACGTGAGCCGACTCAATTACTCGCTTCTTGCCGGAGTAGCTCAGGACGCTGGTGACCTTGTGGCAGCCCGCCTAGCCGCATGGGTGCAATCGGTATTCGTTCGCGGGCCAGCGGACCGTCAAGACGAGAGCCAGTGGTCACTGGTGATCAATGACGTCCCGCCGTGGTTCGTCCCGACGATAGTTACTCCGCCTTGGCTACTGCCGCTGATGGATTCGGTTCGCCAGGGAAAGAACGCGGTGAGAGAGAGCGTCAGACAGAACTTGAAGAGTGTGGGCGAGACGCCGCCATCCGGGGGGGACCAGGAGGTATCAGATGCCTTCGGGTACGAAATCGAAGGGACCGATTCCACGGTGGCACTGATCACTGGACTGAACGCCTTCTCGGACAACTGGGAAGACTTCTGTGGACGGCTCGGCCTGCAAGAACTTGAGGAGGTCGCGCATTGGGGTCGACACGTCGTCGAAACGAAGAACCTGCCGTTTGAACTCGTTTCGGCGCGTGGCGCTGGGAACATCTTACCTTTCTCCAGCGCGCCCTACGTGTTTAGCAAGGGAGGCAGGCGTAACTACGGCCTGCCCGATGCTCCGATCTCTGAGACGGACGTCGCCCCCAGATGGAGAAATAGAGACTGCGCCCGGCTCGCGCGGGCGGCCGAGCGCCCGGCACGATCGCTTCGCACGCCGGAGTTCACCGGCGCGGGGGCGTGGTCCTCTTCGGACCGCGAGGAAACGAAGCTGAGTCAGGATCTTTTCTCGGCCTCCAGCGCAGCGCGCCGCTTCGCGCGAGGGTGTGCCGACCGGGCGCGTGGAATTTCGCACGCGCGCAGGTCGACTAGGGTCGGGTCTGTGCTATGTGGTATGGCCAGGAGCCCGACACGGCATTTCCCAAGGAGATCGGGCGACGCGACGCACACGACGTAGGGTGAAAGGTCGTGATATGGGAACACCTGCATGCGAGCCCTCTGGGCGGTAAAGACAGATGCAGAGACACGAACTCCAGGTGACCGCGGTAGACCTCGATCGCTGGGCGAGCTCGCTTCCTGCCCGCGGTGAGCTCCCACGCCTGATTCGCCGACTAGTCGTCGCGACGACGAAACCTCTGCACGTTGATTTTCCCGGAGGGGAACTCATCGGCTCGCCCGGCTGGGACGGGGAACTCCTCGTAGCGCCGGGGGCCGGAACATCGCGTGTGCCGGAGGGGCCTCCCGCTGGGAGCTCAGTACCGAAAGCGAGGTTACTTCGAAGGCGACGGAGGACTACAAAAAGCGGTTGGCTGGCACGGATGCCGCGACCAGATCGAACACGACCTACGTTGCCGTCACGGCGCATACGTGGAAGGGGAAGCGGGCCTGGGCGGCGAGTCGTCAGAAGAGAGGGGATTGGAAAGACGTACGGGCTTTCGACGCGGGAGACATTGAGGCGTGGATTGATACAGCCCCCGTTGAGGCTCTCCGCATCGGACTATTACTCGGGAAGAGTGTGGTGGGGGTCCAGCCACTCGACGAGTGGTGGCAAGGCTGGTGTCATGACACGAGCCCTGCCTTGTCCGGAGACGTAGTTCTTGCGGGCCGCGGGGAAGACGCCCGCGTAATTGGCGAGTGGCTCGTGTTCTGGCTCGCACGGGGCGCGGAGGTCTTCAGGCACTTCGGCGCGAGCTCGGCCACAGACCTGATTCACATTTGCCGGCCTGGGTTGGAACGGCTATCGGTCGACACCTCGTCCCTTCGCTCCTTTTGGGCCACTGGGACGCGACGAACGAGGTCGACAGAGGAATGGCAGCGGCGCTCGCGGGTATCCCCTACGATGAGCTCGAGGCGTCCCTGATCGAGGCGACGAACCTTGACGACCCGCCGCTTCGACGAACGGGGTCCTTCTGGTACTTCGCAGCGCGGCGCGACACCTGGCGTTTGCTCAAGCGCCGGTTCACCCCCTCGGAACTCAAGCGCTTCGAGGACGTCGTCATCAAGCATCTTCCCGACCCGAACCACGTTGGGACCTTCCCCCCGACGAGCGCTGGAAGGCCTCGCTGTCAGCGCCGAAAACGCACATGTCGGCGCAGGCGCGGCAAGGCCTGGTTGAGGCTCTCGCGTTTCTCAGCCTCGACGAACGTCCGCCGGATCATCGCGATGTCGCACTGAACGTCGTTCACGGTCTTCTCGCAGCCTGTAGGGCGAACTGGAAAGTCTGGGCGACGCTGGGCGCTGGCATCGCAGACCTTGCCGAACTGGCGCCCGAGGAGTTTCTCGCGACGGTTGAGTCGAGTCTGGGCGATAAAGTGCCGGAGATACTGAAGCTCTTCGGAGGCGATCGAGGCGACCCAGACCCTTTTCCTAGTCCGGTGCTGCACACGAATCTGCTCTGGTCGCTGGAGCGGCTAGCGTGGAGCCCGCGGTACCTCACTCGTGTCGCGAAGATACTGGGCTCGCTCGCTCGACAGGACCCCGGCGGAAGATATCGGAACAGGCCGGCGGCCAGTCTCTATGGGATCTTCTGCCCCTGGCTGCCACAAACGGCAGCGGAGCTCAGAGAGCGCCTCGGGGCTCTTTCTGCGCTTCAATCGGCGGAGCCGGAGAGCGCCTTTGATCTCCTGTTGGCGATGATGCCGAATCGAGCCGGTGGCGAGATGCTCATGCCCGCGGGAAACCCGCGCTGGAACAGCTGGAAGCCGGCGGAGCGTCAGGTACCTCGGGCCGAGTACGACAATGCGATCTCCGACGCAGCCCTACGTCTCCTGGATCTGGCAGGCGCCGAACCCCAGCGGTGGGTCAGGATCGCGAAAGATCTCGACCGGCTCCCCATTCGCGCCCGTGAGCAGGCGCTGGCCGCCATTCGAAAGGACGTTCCTCGCCTTTCGGCTGAAACGCGCAGCGATGTCTGGAACGCGATACGAGGTCTCGTGAACTCGCACCGAGAATTTGCGAGAGCGAAGTGGGCGCTCTCTCCGGAGGAAGTGAGCGCCATAGAAGAGCTTCTGCCCGTCTTGGAGCCGGGTGACCTCGTGGTCCGCCACGCGTGGCTCTTCGGCCACCACCCGAATCTTGGCGAGGAGCGCGAATGGGATGCCGAACAGGCCGAGATCGAGAGGCGGCGTCGGGAGGCGGTCAAGTCTCTCCTCGAGACCCGAGGCGTGGAGGGTGTCCGCGCTCTTGCAGAGGCAGTGGAGGTCCCAGGTTTCGTCGGGCGCGCGCTCGGACACCTCCCTTTGACATCCGCGGTTGAAGACGAAGTACTGAGGGAAAAGGCGAGTTCAGCGACCTCCGACGAAGTGTTTGTTCGAGGATTCATAGGCGGACGCCTCGAGAGCGCAGGCCCGGGATGGCGAGACGCTGTGCTCGCGCGGCACCGGGAGTCGTGGACGGCGAGTCGCACCGCGAGCGTCTACCTCATGGAGTCAGCCGGCGCCGACACCTGGAATCGCTTGACCGAGAGACGCCGGAAACCCGGAGGGCCTACTGGGCTCGCTTCTGGCCTCTTGGAATGGGTCATGAGGTCGCCGTTGGGCGGCCGGCCCGACAGTTGCTCCAACATGATCAGCCTGTTCGAGCAGTCGCGCTCCTTGGCCTCTACGCCGACGCGATTGGCGACGACCAGCTAGACCTGGCAGTCGAAGCGCTCAGCCGAGCCATCAAGGAGGATCCTGCTGCGTTGGCGCCGATCGCACACGATGTCCGGCGACTCCTGGGGCGCTTCGCGAAGGTCGACCCTGTTCGCAGCCGACTCTGGGAGTTTGAATGGACACTCCTTCCCTTTGTTTTGGATATGCATGAGCATCCGCTGGCGCTCCACGAGCGGATGGCTACCGAACCGCAGTTCTTCGTGGATCTGTGCACTCTCGCGTTCCGTTCGGAAGATGAACCCGCGCCTTCTCTCGACGAAAACGAAAAGAACCGGGCCATGAGTGCCTATCGCCTATTGAAATCCTGGCATGGGCCTCCAGGCGCCAAACGTCTGAGCGAGTTGGCCTTTGCGCCGCTGCATACCTGCGGGTGGCCGCGGCGCGAACCGCCCTTCAGGCGAGTGGCCGTGGTGTCATTGGTGATCTCACCATCGGGGATGCAATCGGTTTACCGAGCGGGGAGAACGGGGAATGGCCCCATTCCGCGGTTTCGCAGCTTGTCGAGGAGCTGTCGAGCGCGGATATCGAAAGGGGCATCGAGTTGAGTGTGTTCAACGCCCGCGGTGTCTATAGCCCATCCGGTGGCCGCGCTGAGCGCGAGCTCGCGGAAAAGTACCGACTACGGGGGGAGAACCTCAGAACGTCTTCCCCCCGAACGGCGGCTCTCTTGAATCGCCTCGCTGCAACATATGAGCGTCTGGCTGACCGCGAAGAGGCTGAGCATCTACACGGCGAGGACACGTAGCCCGCCATAGGCTGTAGGGGCGCAATGGGATTTGCGGCGCGCTCTGGCGCGCACGGACCAGCGGTTTCGTGGCCGTCGGATGCGGCGAGCGCACACCTCTTCACGATTCAGCGTCGCTTTGCCGAACGTCTTGTCGCCCTTCAGGCCGCGTTTCGAACCAACACCGGCAGAAGCCGCTCCGCGTCGAGATACTCGATGCGAAACGGGGAGTCCATCGGGCCTTCGCCCGGCCTGCCGCGAGGAGGCGGGATTGCCGAGAGATGCGCGGGCGTCCGTCCGAAGTAGATCTCGGCCGGCGTCGCCCCGTTCAGCCCTTGATGCGGGCGGAAGTGCGCATAGTGAACGAGGCCGGTCTCGACCTTCGCCGCGAGGTCTTCTGCGGCGAGCGGCCGAAGAAGGCGCAGGCCGAGTGTGTCTTTCAACGTCCTCCACAGCCTCTCGATCAGTGCGATTGAGCCCTTCCTTCCAATCGCTCCATACCTCGGCCTCGCGCCGAGGCTCCGCAGCATTCGGCGAAAGACCTGGCCGATGAAGCACGGCCCTCTATCCGACACGAAGTGCGCCGGCCGCCCGTGCCGCTTCGTGGCCCTCGAGACGAACCGGCTGATCTCGACGGACGACGGCTCCTTGGAAAAAACCAATGCCGAGAGCGGCATCCGCGAGAAGACGTCAAACACGACCCCGATCTTGAACGTCACGATCCCGAACAGCCCCCTCACGTCCGTCAGATCCGCCATCCAGACGTGATTGGGGCGGCGGGCCCGCACGGTTTGCGCCGCCCGCGTGAGCGCGTCGGGGAGCCGGGGCGACGGCCGCCTTCCCGGCGAATCCGCCCAACTGTTCTCGACGACAACCTCCAACCCGCGCGCGCCAGCGTCCGTGCGATCAGGTCATTTCCTCCGAAGCCGGCCAGCTCCATCGTTTTGACTACGGCTCTCACCACGTCGGCGAAGCGCCGGACGGGCGGCTGCGTCGCAACGAGGGGACGCGCAGCCTGGTCGTCATCGCTGGTCGCCTCGATCTCCCACCGGGCAATGGTCTCGACCGACACGCGAAACATCTCCGCGGTCTCACGCTGCGAAAGCCCGAGAAAGCTCCTGATGCGGAGAATCCTGAACCGCTGCTCGGGCTCGTAATGCGGGCGATTGCGGTCCGGCACCTTGTCCCAGCGCTCGCCGAGGATCCCCATTGCTTCGCGCATCATCCTGAGAAGAAGGGCGTTCTCCTCGGCTTTCTCGAACATCTTCGCTGCCGTCGCACCTGAGTCGCGCAGCTTTCCGAGCGCCGAGCCGAGAGCGAGGCCGAGAAGGTGCGTGGCGTGAAGGAGGGCGGGAAGGGCAGCCGGTTCGAGCAAACGGCCGGGAACGGCGTGGCGAGGACTGCGCGGCGACCGGGAAGAGCGCATAAGAGGCTCCTGACCGGCCAGAATGTTCGCCTACCTTCGCGCTCTCGGGCCCTTCGTTACAGTGCCACCAGCGGGCCGTACGTCTCTGGCCGCCTGTCCCGGAAGAACTGCCAGGTGCGCCGGACCTCCTCGATCATGTCGAGGTCGCAGGTCGCGACGAGGAGCTCGTCCTTGTCCTCGCTCGCGGTCGCGAGGAAGTTGCCGCGCGGGTCGACGACGTACGACG
This sequence comes from Acidobacteriota bacterium, assembly GCA_016716715.1. Classification (NCBI taxonomy): domain Bacteria; kingdom Pseudomonadati; phylum Acidobacteriota; species Acidobacteriota bacterium. Next base: position 7,390 of record JADJVE010000012.1, read on the forward strand.
ACCCGTAGAAGCGCCCGATGTTCCACGGGGCTTCCGTGCCGACGCGGTTGCTCGCCGCCACGAAGTAGCCGTTCGCGACCGCGTGCGCGGGCTGCTCGAGCTTCCAGAGGTACTGCGAGAGGCCCGCGACGGTCGCGGACGGGTTGAAGACGATCTCGGCGCCGTTCAGCCCGAGCGCGCGCGCGCCCTCGGGGAAGTGGCGGTCGTAGCAGATGTACACGCCGACCTTGGCGTAGCGCGTCTGGAAGACGGGGTAGCCCACGTTGCCCGGCTTGAAGAAGTACTTCTCCCAGAAGCCCGACGTGTGCGGGATGTGGTTCTTGCGGTACTTGCCGAGGTACGTTCCGTCCGAGTCGTACACGGCGGCGGTGTTGTAGTAGACGCCGGCGTCCTCGCGCTCGTAGACGGGCACGACGACGGCCATGCGGTACTTCTTCGCGATCTTCGCGATGGCCTCGGTCGTCGGCCCGGGCACGGGCTCGGCGGCGTCGTACCAGCGGGAGTCCTGCGACGGGCAGAAGTACGGCCCGTTGAAGATCTCCTGCAGGCCGAGGATCTGGACGCCCTTGCTGCCGGCCTCGTGAATGAGCTTCACGTGCAGGTCCATCGCGGCCTTCTGCACCTTCGCGAGCGAGGCCTTCGGGTCCGAGACGGGGTTGTGCGTCTGGATCAGGCCGACCGTGACCTTGCGCGGCATTAGAACCACCTCTCGATGACGACCTTCTGGTCTGTGTAGAACGCGATGCCGTCGCGGCCGTGCGCCTTCACGTCGCCGAAGAAGCTCTCCTTCGACCCGCCGAACGGGAAGAACGACATCGGCGCCGCGACGCCGACGTTCACGCCCACCATCGCCGGCGGCGCCTGCGACGCGAACGTCCGCGCGGACTTGCCGCTCCCCGTGAAGATCGACGTCGCGTTCGCCTGCGGGTGGTCGTGCAGGAGCGCGAGCGCCGAAGCGAGGTCCGGCACGTTCATGAGCGACAGCACGGGCCCGAAGATCTCCTCGCGCCCGATGGAGGACTTCGGCGAGACCTTGTCGAAGACGGACGCCCCGAGGAAGAACCCGTTCTGGCGGCCTTTCACGGTGACGCCGCGGCCGTCGAGGACGAGCTCGGCCCCCTCGGCGAGGCCCTTGTCGATGTAGGAGAGGACGCGCTGGCGCGCCGCCTCGCGGATGACCGGCCCCATCGTGACGCCCGGCTCGAGGCCGTCGCCGACCTTGATCGCCTTCGCGGCCGCGACGAGGCGCTCGCGCACGTCCGCGTGGTGGCTCGCGCCGCCCACCGTGACGACGATCGAGCCGGCGAGGCACCGCTCGCCCGCGCAGCCGTAGCAGGACTCCGAGACGATGCCGATCGACTTGTCGAGGTTCGCGTCCGGCATCACGACGATGAAGTTCTTCGCGCCCCCGAGCGCCTGCACGCGCTTGCCGGCGTGCGACGCCGTCCGGTAGACGTGCCTCGCGACGGGCGTCGAGCCGACGAACGACACGCCCTTCACGTCCGGATGCTCGCAGAGCCCGTTCACGACGTCCGCTCCGCCGTTCACGAGGTTCACGACGCCGGGCGGGACGCACTCGGAGAGCAGCTCGTGCATGCGTTTCTGCGAAAGCGGGACGAGCTCGGACGGCTTCACGACGAACGTGTTGCCCGTCGCCACCGCGAACGGCAGGAACCAGAGCGGCACCATGGCGGGGAAGTTGAACGGCGCGATCGCCGCGAAGACGCCCATCGGCTGGCGGTGGACGTCGCAGTCGAGCCCGCGGGAGATGTCCTCGAGGCCGTAGCCCATCATCATCGAGGGCATCCCGCACGCGACCTCGACGGCCTCGATGCCGCGGCGGACGGACCCGCGCGACTCGTCCAGCGTCTTGCCGTGCTCGGTCGTGACGATGCGCGCGATCTCGTCGAAATGCTCCTCGAGCCGGTTCTTGAACGCGAACATCGCGCGCGCGCGCTCCACGACGGGCGTCGCGCGCCAGGCGGGGAACGCCGCCTTCGCCGCGGCGACGGCCGCGTCCACGTCGGCGCGCGTCCCGAGCGGCGACTTCGCGATGACGGCGCCCGTGGCGGGGTTGTAGACGTCGCAGGACGACGTCGCGCGCGAGTCGATCCACGCGCCTCCGACGAAGTCGGTGAGGAGGGGAGCGTTCGTCATCCGGCACCTCCGATGAAGCGGAGCGCCGATTCTAGACCGGGGAGAGCGAATCTCAGCTGCGGCTACCGGTAGTAACCGTTCACGTCGAGGACGAGGTTCAGCGAGCCGTTCGTGTTGTTCCGCACGGTCACGCGGCCGGTGCCGTCGCTCGAAAGGAAGAGGTGCGCGTTGTTCGCCCGCGTCCGGCCGGCCCGGAAGCTGACCGTCGAGACGGCTGGCGGAGACGCGAGCGTCGCGGGGTAAATCACGAGGTCGCCGGCGGCGGCCGGGCTCACGATCGTGACGTTCGCCGAGACCGTCTGCGTCCCGGCCGGAACGCCGCACGAACCGACGAGCGTGAACGTGCGCGAGGCCCCGGCGCCGAGCGCGGGTCCGCCGAGGGGGCCCGCCGCGTTGCGCGTGTCCACGAGGCGGCAGGGCGTGAGCGTGAAGAACGTCGTGGCCCCCTGCCGCGTCGGGGTCGGCGTAGGCGTCGGCGTTCGCGTCGGGGTCACGGTCGGAGTCGGCGGGGGCGGGGTGGGCAGGGTCGTGGGCGTCGAGGTTCGCGTCGGGGTCAGGGTCGGGGTCCTGGTCGGCGTCGGGGTCGGCGTGCCCGGCAGGAACGTCGGCGTCTGGGTCGGGGTCGCGGTGGCCGTCGGCGTCAGGGTCGGTGTGATCGTCGGCGTCGCCGTCCGCGTCGCCGTCGCCGTCGGGGTGGGCGTCGGCGTCGGCGGGATGCCGGTCCCGTACGTGTAGAGGGACGTCGCGGTGTAGCCCTGGTTGGATGGGTTCCGGACGGTCACTTCGACGACGCCGTCGGCGTGCGCGCCCGTCGTCGCGTTGATCGTCGTCGCGTTCACGAAGGCGACGCCCGTCGCGGCCACGCCGCCGATCGTGACGGTCGCGCCCGAGACGAACCCCGTCCCCGAGATCGTCACCGCGGTGCCGCCGGCGGTCGGGCCCGCGTTCGGGGCGACGTCCGTGACGATGGGGCCCGCGACCGTGCCGAAGCAGCTGGGGCGGCCCTCGACGTACGTCCGGATGCGCGCCGTGACGGCCTGGCTCGTCTCGCCCGGCACGCCGAGGAACATCTTGATGTTCGAGTATCCGCCGGAGCGCTGGTGGCAGTAGCTCATGATCGTCCCCTTCTCGGGGGGGACGCTCGTCGGACCGACGTAGCACTCGCCCGACCAGCACTGGTCCACCTCGGGGGTGTAGCAGTGCGTGTGGGGCGAGCCGAAATTGTGCCCGAGCTCGTGCGCCACGACCATGAAGTCCCAGTAGGTGTACGAGATGTTCGTCGGAGCGACGCCGGAGAGGCTCGCGCTGACGCCGTACCCGGCGCCGCCGCAGAGCGCGTTCAGGTAGGCGATGCCGCCGCCGAGGCCCTTCCCCGAGAGCATGTGCGCCGTCGCCCGGGGAACGGTGCCGCGGTTCGTGCTCCAGTACGAAACGAACTCCGACAGCGCGGCGGACGTGCCGCTCGTCGCGTTCCACGGGTCCGCCGCCGTCGTCCAGATGGAGAGGTGGTTCACCTGGAGCGTCACGAGAACGTCGCGCTGGTAAACCGCCGAGACGAAGGCGAAGAGGTCGCCGACGTACTTCGTGAGGTTCGTCGTGGAGTTGAACTTCGCGTAGAGCTCGTAGTCCGTCTCCACGGCGATTCCCGCGAAGTACATGACGTTGCTCAGCGCGCGCCGGTTCAGCGAGGCGGCGGGTTTCGTCTCGGGGGGAACGGGAAGCGAGTCCGTTCCGCACGTGAAGGTCCGCATCGCGTCGGGGACGTCGGTCTCGGGGTCCAGCGTCCGGACGAGGGTGCGGCCGGGAGGTCCGTCGCCGTAAGGGTGACGCTCCGGCCCGAGGACCGAGACGCGCCCGCCCGTGATCACGAAGCCGCGGAGCGAGCGCCCGCGCGCGAGGACGACGACGGACGACGGATCGCCGATGACGCGCCCCGTGAACCAGCGGTCGGTGGGAGCCGGGGCGAGGGTGTCGCCGAAACGGCCGTGGACGACGATCTGGGCGTCCGGCGCGAAGACCTGCCGCTGGGAAACCTCGAATTCCACGCTCGTTCCGTCGTCGAGCGTGACGGGCTGGGTCGTGATCCGGGCGTCCGGCCCGAGCGGCCCGTCGAGAACCCGGAACGTCCTGTCGTCCACGACCCGCTCGGCGTCGGCCCGGGCGGCGCCGAAGAGGCCGAACGCGGCCAGCGCGGCGGCCGCAAGGACACGCCCACCCGTACGCCCGCGCGAAACCCGGTTCATGGACACACTTCCTGACAAGTAGTGTCGAGGCCCCACGGCGAGTGCGCGATCATGCGGGGGTGACCCGGTCCGAACGCTTCGCAGCGTGCGCCGCCGCCGCCGCCGCGGTCGCGTGGGGCTGGCCGGCCCTGACGTCGGGGTACGAGGGCCCGTACGACGAGGGCAACACGCTCTGCGCGGCCACGCGGGTTCTCGCGGGCGAGACGCCGTACCGCGACTTCTGGAGCCTTCACCCCCCCGGGACGACGTGGCTTCTCGCCGGCGCGTTCCGCGTCTTCGGCGCCACGCTCGGCGTCGAGCGCGCCGTGAAGATCGGCGTCGTCGCGCTCGCGGCCGTCCTCCTGTTCCTGCTCGCGCGGCTCGCGGCGCGAACGGGATGGGCCGCCGCGTCCGCGCTGCTCTTCGTCGTCCTCCCGACGCAGACGCTCTCGCTGCGGTCGCGCGACGCCGGCCTCGTCCTCGTCCTCGCCACGCTGCTCGCCGCGTGCGCGCCCACGGACCGCCCGCGCCGCCGCGCGCTCGTCGCCGGGCTTCTCGCGGGCCTCACGTTCTGGTTCAAGCAGGATTTCGTCGGGGCTGCGGCGGTGGCGGGAGCGATCGCCGTGGGGACGTCCGCCGCCCTGAGTGCGCCGTTAGGGCGGAAGCTTCGCGCGACTCTCTTCGACGCTCTCATCCCCTTCGCCGTCGGGCTTTCCATCGGCCTGGCCACGCTGGCGGCGACGCTGGCCGTGCGAGGGACCTTCAAGGAATTCTTCGAACAGGCGATCCTGTTTCCCACTTCGTCGTTCGGGCGATTCCGCTCGATTCCCCTTTCCTTGCGGTTCGAGCAGGTCGCCGAGGCCTTCGGACGGGGGATTTCTTCGAATGTGGCTCTGAATGCGGCCGCGGTGCCGATCCTCTTCGTCGCGGTTCTTGTGGCGGCGCTGGCAGGCGCGGCATGCGGGGGAGTGGCTCTGCGGCGAGGCGCGGGCGGCACGGCTGCGTCCGCGTCCGTCCTGCTGGCTTCTTCCGTCGCCGGTTTTCTTCTCCTCGCGGCGCCTTGGCAACGGGCGGATCTCGAGCACCTGAACCCCGCCCTCGCGCTCGCGCTCGTGGCGCTGGCGGCTCTCGCGGGGCCGCGCGAGGGGATCGCCGCTCCGCGGCTGCGTGCCGCGGGCGCGGCGCTCTTCGCCGCAGTGGCGCTCATAGCTCTCGTAGCTCTCGCGGCGCCCTCCGCGGCGCGAGGGACTGCGATTCCGTCCGACCTCGCGGAGGCGGCGCGCTTCGTCGCGGCGGAGTCGAAGCCGGGCGAGCGCATTTTCGTCGGGAACGAGCGTCACGACCGGCTCGTCTACAACGCGCCCCTCGTCTACTTCCTCGCGGGCCGCCCGAACGCGACGCGCTACGACAATCTGCACCCCGGAGTCATCACGACGCGTACCGTGCAGGAGGAGATCGTCCGGTCGCTGGAGGCCTCCGGCGCGCGCTGGATCGTCCTGTGGGAAGGGCCGCCTCCCGGCGAGCCGAACGAAAGCTCGCTTTCGAGCGGCGTCGTCGTCCTCGACGAGTGGATCGCGCGCCGCGCGCGCGAGGCGGCGCGGTTCGGGAGCACTCGCGTGATGAGGATCGAGGAACCGGCTACGCGGCGCTGACGCCGAGGCCGGCGGCGAAGCCTTCGTCCAGCGTCCTCGGGCGATATCCACACGCCGCGGCGAACGGCCCGAAGTCGAGATCCGCGTCCTGGTTCAGGCCGAGGAGCGCCTCGGGCGTGAGGAAGAAGGAGGGCGAGACCTTCACGGCGAGCGAGGCCGCGGCCATCGCAAGCGGCAGCGGGACGTGGAAAATGCGGCGCCGCTGCCCCAGCGCGGTCGCGACGCGCGCGACGAGGTCGTCGAACGACAGCACCGTCGCGCCCGACACGCCCCACGTTCCACCGGCTGCGGCCGCGCTCGAGAGCGCGATCTCGACGGCGGCCGCCACGTCCTCGACGTGGACGGGCTGGACCTTCGCGGTCCCGGGGCCGAAGACGGGGAAGACGCCGGGCGCGTTCTTCACGAGCTCGACGAGGCGCGCGAAGTGGAGGCCGCCGCCCTCGCCGTAGACCATGGTCGGCCGGAGCACGACGAACGGGATCCCGGAAGCCGCGACGAGCGCCTCCGCATCGACCTTCGACTGCCCGTAGCTGTTCTTCTTAGCGTACGCGGCCGAGACCGCCGAGACGTAGACGACGCGCGCCGCGCCCCACCGGCGCGCCGCCGCGAGGACGTTGCGCGTCCCGTCGACGTTCACGGTGCGGATCTTTTCCGGCGGGTTTGGAAGCATCGCGGCCGCGGCGTGGACGACGGCGGTGACGCCCGAGCCGAGCGGCTCGAGAGACGCGGGGTCGAGGATGTCCCCCCGCACGAGGTCGACGCCCGGCAGGTCGGCGGGAAGACCTTCGGCGGCGGGAACGAGGCCGCGGACCCGAAGGCCCGAGGCGGTGAGACGGCGCGCGACACGGCGGCCGACGTAGCCGCTGACTCCGGTGAGAAAGATCATGGGCCGGAGTTTGCCTGACGCCCCCACGCGAGGAAGTCCTTCTGCAGTTCCGGCGCTCCCGTCCCGAGCGCCGCGGCGAGCGCGGCCGCGTCTCCGGCGCCGCCCTTCGCGACCGACTTCAGAAAAGCCCGGAAGCTCGCGGCCCGCGCGGCGTCGCCGAGGCACCAGCGCACGAGCATCGCGCTCGTCGTCGTCGCGTCGCGGCGCGATCCGGAGTTCGCGAAGAGCCGGGTGGCGGGGGAGAGCAGCGCCGCGAGCGGAAGCGATTTCCCGGCGCGGGCGCTCTGGATCCAGGCGTCCGGGATCTCGCGCGCTTCGAACGTGTCGGGCTGGAGCCTGCCCTCGGCGTCCACGCGGCACCACGCCAGATCCTCGGCAAGGCCCTCGTCGAGCCAGGCGGCGGGCGACGCACCCAGGGCGCCCTGCGAGAGGAGGTGAGTGAGCTCGTGGACGAGGAGGGCCCGCGAGTCGAGCGGGGTCAGCCCGAGGGCGAAGGCCGCGAGCCCGGCGCCGGCATGGCCTCTGGCGGCGAAAGAGGGGCTGCCGTCCGACTCGACGAAGCGCCTGTAACGCTCGTCGCTGGAATAGATTACGACGACTTGCCCAGCTCCTGGCGCGGCTGCGAGACCGAATCGGGCGGTGTAGGTTGACGCGAGGCGCTCGGCCACGGCGTCGAGGCCCGTCAGCTCTCCCATGGCGGCGTCGGTGACGAGCCGCCACGACCCCAGCCGCGCCTCTCGGCCGAGCGGCCGCATCGCATTGCGCGCCTTGAGGATACGGGCGGGATCGGCCCCAGCGACCGCAGGCTGGGGCGACTCGGCAACTGCAAGGCCAGCCAGGGCGCCAATGGCGCCGAGGATGAGGAGCCCTGAAAGGGAGGCGATTGGTCGGCTCATCTCGGAAGAGGTTAACGGATCTTCGCCCCGAAGGTGTCTAACGAGAAAGCCGTGAATCTGAATTCTCTTTGTCGACTATTCAAAGAAGATCTTCCTCTTCGATTTCCTTATTGACACGGCCCCGGTTATGAAACAATTCCACAAGGTTTACCGGGAGCACCCGCAGGGTAGCGGGCGAAGCTCCTTTATGGAGAGGTTCTCATGGCTGCATGGGACCCCACAGACGGAATGCAGCCCGCAATCGCGGGCGGTGGAAGTCTGTCCGAGGTCGCGGTCCTGCGCGCGGTCCTCTCCGACGAGCTGCCTGCAAATGACGACGTCGCCTCCGAGGCCATCGGCACGACGCCGGGCGAGTGGGACTGGAACGCTCTCAACAACGTGCTGCGTCCGAAGCTCGTGAGCCTCGCGATGCGGAAGTACCGCTTCAGCCGCGAGGAAGCGGAAGACGCGGTGCAGACGGTCTACATGCGCGTCCTCGCGCGCGACCCGCGCGTGAAGGACCCGATCGGCTACGTGAAGATCGCGTTCCTCAACACCTGCCTGAACATCGCGACGTCGCGCGAGCGGCGCACGGAGCAGTTCCCCGAGGGGATGGACGTCTCCGATCCGTCGTGCGAGAAGGTCACGGCGCGCCTCGAGGCCGTGCGCATGGTCAACAAGGCCATTCGCAGCGCGGGCCCGCGGTGCAAGAAGATCGTCCGCCTCTACTTCGGCCAGGAGTACAGCCTCGCCGAGATGACGAAGGCGACGGGCTACTCGCAGAAGACGGTGTGGAAGCGCATCTGGGGCTGCCTCGACAAGATGCGGAAGGTGCTCGCGTGAGCGCGAACCCGAACGTCGCCGTCTGCCCCGAGCACTGGCAGCTCTTCGAGCTGATCACCGAGGGGACGACCGAGCTGAACGCGCACGTGAAGCAGCACGTCGAGACCGGCTGCACGTCGTGCAACGGAAAGCTCGAAGGCATCCAGACGATCGAGCGCGCGCGCGTCATGAAGGACGAGTTCGACGCGTTCTTCGACGAGATCCCGTCTGACGACGCGCCGGCCGACGAGCGCGAGAAGTTCCTGTCGCAGTTCAAGCGGAAGAGCCGCCCCGCCGACCGCCTCGGGCGCCTGTCGTTCGACGGCAAGCAGATCGCGGCCGAGATCGTGAAGCTCGCGGGCGAGCAGGGGATCGACGCGGCGAAGTCCCGCATCGAGGCGATTGAGGCCGATCCCAGCCGCGGCTACGCCCTGCTGTATGCGGCGCAGCTCGCGATGCCGAAGGTCTCCAGCGACCCGGCGATGTACGTCGAGCTCGCGAAGGCGATCGCGGCGGCGTCGAAGAGCCTCCCGTTCCTGAAGGACAAGGGCCCCGCGCAGCCCGTCTGCCGCGAGCAGGTCATGGGCGAGGCGCAGCTGCTCGAGTCGAACGCGCTGAACTACCTCGGCAAGTGCGCCGAATCGCGCGCGGTCGCTCAGGCGGCGCGCGTCAGCTTCGTCGAGGCGGGCGAGGACACCTTTGCCCTCGCTCTGGCGGACTACTTCGAGGGTTCGGCCGCGAGCTTCGAAGGGGACTGGGCTTCGGCCTGGAAGCTGCTCCGCAGGGCACTCGGCGAGTTCCAGCTTTATGGACAGGAGAACTGGGCGGGAAGGACCGAAGCGAGTTTGGGCGTTCTCCTCACGAACCGTAACCGAAATGAATCCGCGCTCCATTTCTACAACGGTGCCCTCCAAAACCTGCATCCGGTTCTTGACGAAGTCGTCTACGCGAACACCTCGGGAATAAGGCCTTCGCGCTGCTGCTCCTCGGGCGGCTGGAAGCCGCGAAGGCGACCTACGCCAAAGGCCTTGGGCTTTGCACGGCGGCTCGACCTGAAGCTGGCGCTCTTCTCGATCCGGTACGGGCCTCGCCCAGATCGAACTGAAGAAGGGACGCGCTTCAAGGCACTTCAACTCCTTCCGGAAGCACGAAGAGATGCTCACGCGGGTTCGCGCTCTTCGCCGCGAGATCCCGGGTGTCGCGGTTGCGTTCGATCCGGCGATTCGCGAGCTCTTCGCCCAGGCCGACGAGGCCGACATTTCCAGGGAGCTGGTCGCTCACGTTGTCGAGTACCTCGAGGCCCGCGATCGCGGCGTTCAGAAGGGGTACAAGCCTTTCCGTCTGGTGGTCAACGGAAACTGATCTTTCTCTAGACAACGTTCAATAGTCAGGGGGCGGGGTGCCATGAATCGGGTGCCTCAAAATAAATCTTTTCAAGAGGGGGGTCAAAGGTGTGCCCCCCTCTGTCCGTATATATAGCCCACGGTTAGAGGACCAAACAAAGCTCAATTCTTGTCACGCGGCTTAGGCCGCACCTAGGAGGACTTATGGATTTCATGTTCGCGATCATGTGCCTCTTCAGCGGCACGTTCCCCATCGGCGGCTGAGCTCCTAACCCACTTTCGCCCAATTTGACTGGCTAGGCCAGCCTACTGATAGGTGTTTTCGCGCGTGCAAACGCGCGATTTGGGTGCTTTCTAGAGCCCCAGCCTGCGAATCGACCATTCCCCCGAGTCCTTCTCCAGGCCGATTGCGAACGCCCCGCTGTCGTGCGGGGAGGTCAGTTCCTCGGCCTTCACCCCGCGTACTGCGCTTCGCCGTTCCCGAACGACCAGTTCTCCTTGACGACCTCGACGAGGTTCACGAAGACGTCTTCCTTCCGCAGGCCGACGCGGTTCGCGAGGTTCTCGGCGATCTTCGCGTAAAGGGCCTTCTTGATCTCGACGGTCCGGCCCGTCGAGAGCGTGATCTGGACGAAGACGACGTCGTCGGAGCGCTTGATCCCGAGGTAGGCCGGGTCGTAGATGAGGCCGTCCGACCCGTGCTCGGTGATCACCTGGAAGCGGTCGTCCTTCGGGATCCCGATGGTCGCCACCATGGCGTCGTGGACGGAGTCGGCGACGGCGCGGCGGTATTCCGGGGTCCTGCCTTCGCGGAGGGAGATGCGGACGAGCGGCATGAGGGCCTCCTGTGGTGCCGGACGTTACCGCTCCTTACCTTCGGATCCTCCGGGAGCTATGAGCGGCGAAAGGCGCCGGAGGTCGGCTCGACGAGCTTGTGTCCGGCCAGCGTGAGCGCCGCGATCGCCTGCTTGGCGTGGGTGCGCTTGACGAGAACGTAGTCCGTGTCGAACGTCGAGAGCGCGAAGAGGCTGATCGCCGCCTCGGCGAGCGGCTTCGCGACGGACGCGAGGACGCCGATGGCGTCCAGCGGGAACGGGCCGTGGAGCTTCAGAAGCACCCAGCCGCGCTCGAGCTGGAATTCGATGCCGTCCTCGACGTCGGCCGGGATGCGGCGCTCCTCGCACACGATCGACAGCTCGTCGGCGGTGCGCGTGATCGAGACGAAGGCCTTCCCGGCCCACGCCGGCAGGGCCGCGGACGCCGGCATGCGGCAGACCGCGTAGGTTCCGGGGACCATCGAGAACTTCAGGCCGGTCATCGCGGGGCCATCGTAGGCCTTCCCGGCCCGCCGCGCATACGGGCCGGGTGCATCAGGCGTCGGGCGCCGGTTCGGAAGGCCGCGGCCCCATGTTGTGCTTGATGATGTCGCCCTGCGCGATGTAGATGGTCTCCTCGCCGATGTTCGTCGCGAGGTCGCCCACGCGCTCGAGGTTCCGCGAGATGCCGATAATCTCGAGGCAGGCCGTGATGAGCGACGGGTTCTCGGCCATGTACGTGAGCAACTCGCGGATGATCGACTTGTTCTTCTCGTCGAGAAGGTCGTCCCGCTTGCAGACGGCGAGAGCGAGGGCGGCGTCGCGCCGGACGAACGCGTCGAGCGAATCCTGCAGCATCCCGCGCGCGATCTCGGCCATGTAGGGGATGTCGATCCACGGCTTGAACGGGCGGGTTTTCGCCATGCGCTCGGCCGCCTCGGCGATGTTCACGGCATGGTCGCCGATCCGCTCGAGGTCCGCGTTGATCTTCAGCGCCGAGACGAGGAGGCGGAGGTCGCCCGCGACCGGCTGCTGGGTCGCGAGCAGGTCGACCGCGCCCTCGTCGATCTTGATCTCCATCTGGTCGATGACCTTGTCGCCCTCGATCACCGAACGCGCCTTGGCCGCGTCGCCCGTGACGAGCGCCTCGATGGCGGCCGCGATCTGGCTCTCGGCCTGCGCGCCCATCGAGATGAGCTGGCGGCGCAGCGCCTCGAGCCGTTCGGAAAAGTGTTCCTTCATATCGTCTCCTCGAGGGCGGGGGCTTCGTGCGGCGTCGTGGCCGGCAGCGAAACGGTGAAGCGGCTGCCCTTGCCGGGCTCGGACTCCACGCGGATGGACCCGCCATGGAGGATCAGGATGTGCTTGACGATCGCGAGGCCGAGGCCCGTGCCGGGGACGGACTTCGCGCGCGACGGGTCGACGCGGTAGAAGCGCTGGAAGATCCGCGCCTGCTCCGAGCGGGGGATGCCGATTCCCCGGTCCACGACGTGGACGACGCAGGGCGCGAGCCCGTCCGGCCCCTCGGCGCCGCCCTCGGCGAGGACGTCCACGCGGCCGCCGGCGGGGGAGAACTTCACGGCGTTGTCGACGAGGTTCCGGAACACCTGTGCGAGCCGGCGCCGGTCGCCCGAGACGGCGAGCGCTTCGGGCGTGGAGACGGCGACGGTCACGTTGCGCGCCTCGGCGGCGGACTGCAGGTCGCGGACGACGGACGTCAGGAGTGACTTGATCGCGATGCGCTCGGGCTGCAGCATGACCGCGCCCGACTCGATCTGCGAGAGGTCCGTCAGGTCGGAGACGAGGGCTTCCATCTCGGAGGACTGCCTCTCGAGGATGCCGAGAAGGCGCGCGATGTCGGCGGGCAGCTCGTCCTCGCCCGCGAGCGTCTCGACGGCCGCGCGGATGGCGGCGATGGGCGTCCGCAGCTCGTGCGAGACGTCCGACACGAAGCGCCGCCGCATCGTCTCCATCTGCTCGCGCTCCGTCACGTCCCTCACGAGGCCGATCGCGGCGGGCTCGCCGTGGGCGTCGCGGTGGGGGACCGAGCGGACGGTGATCTCGAGGATCTGCTCGGGCGTCAGCTCGCCGCCGAAGCGCAGGACGGCGGAGGACGGCGCGGCCTCGGACGAGGCCGCGGCCACGCCGGCCTCGAAGAGGTGCAGCGCGTCGGGGTGGCGGACGAGGTCGACGAGCGCCGCGCGGGGCGCGCCCGCGGGCACGTGGAAGAGCGCGAGGGCGGCCGGGTTCGCGTCGAGGAGGGCGAGAGAGCGGTCCACGACGAGGAGGCCGACGGGCACCTGCTCGAAGACGGTGCGGGCGAGGAGGCGCGCCTTCTCGCTGCCCGCGCGCTCGGCCGAGACGAGCTGCGCGAATCGCGCGAGGGCGACGTAGACCTCCTGAGTCTCTTCCGAGCCGCCCTCCGGAGGCGCCGGGTGGCGGCCGGCCGCGGCCTCGGCGACGCCGGCGCGCACGCGCTCGAGCGCGCGCGCGTGACTCTGCCGGATGAACGTCACGACGAGGCCGACCAAAAGGCCGGCGAGGACGGAAATCTGCGTGAGCGTCCGCCGGAAGGGCGCTTCGAGGGAGTCGAGGTCGTTCTGGCTGATCGCCAGCCGGACGTAGCCGACCGGGCTCGCCTCCTCGCCGACGCGCCGGGCGACGTAGACGAAAGGCTCGAGGACGGTCGCCGACCGCCGCTCGCCGAAGCCGACGAGGTCCCGGCGGGCCGCGGCGATCTCGGGGCGCGAGCCGTGGTTCTCCACCGTGGCGACCTGGTCGGCCTCGACCTCGCTGTCGGCGAGGACCGTGCCGTCTCCCTCCACGAGCGTGAGCCGCGCTCCGGCCTGGCGCGCGGCGAGGCGGACGCGATCCGTGGGGGCGATTCGAGACCTCAGGTCGGCCTCGAACTCGGGAACGAGACGGTCCAGCTTCGCGACGAGCTCGCTCCGGCCGCGCTCGCGCACGGCGCCGTCGAGGACGCGCCCGAGGATGAGCGCGAACAGCACGCCCAGAACGAGGCCGGCGAGCGCGGGCAGGGCCGCGCGGCGGAAGAAGCGGCTCATTTCGGGAACTTGTACCCCACGCCGACGACGGTCTCGATGACGTCGTCGCCGATCTTCTTGCGCAGCGAGCGGACGTGGACGTCGACGGTGCGCGTTTCGATGTCGGCCGCATAGTCCCAGAGGCGCGAGAGGATCGTCTCCCGCGACACGACGCGTCCGCCGCTCCGGATCAGGAGCCAGAGCAGGTCAAACTCCTTCTTCGTGAGGTGGACCTGCTGCCCGCGGACTTCCACGGTGTGGCGGGCCCGGTCGATTTTCAGCCGCCCGTCTTCGAAGACGTCGTCCGGCGACTCCGGGGACGCGGCCCGCCGCAGGTGAGCGGCGATGCGGGCGAGGAGCTCCTTCATCGAGAACGGCTTCGTGACGTAGTCGTCCGCCCCCAGCTCGAAGCCGAGCAGCTTGTCGCGCTCCTCGGCGCGCGCCGTGAGCATGAGGATCGGGATCCGGCGGGTCTCCTCGTGCTTCTTCAGCTCGCGGCAGATCGTGAGACCGTCCACGTCGGGCAGGTTCAGGTCGAGAACGACGAGGTCCGGCGGGCGGACGAGCAGCTCGTCCATCGCGACGAGGCCGCCCGCGTAGCGCTCGACCTCGTACCGGCCTTCCTTCTTGAGGTTGTACGTGAGCGTGAACGCGAGATCGTCGTCGTCTTCCACGACCGCGATCCGGGGTCGCGCGGGGCCGGGCGCGGGCTTCACCCGAACCTCCCCGTGATGTAGTCCTCGGTCGTCTTCTGGCGCGGCTTCGTGAAGATCGTCTCGGTCTTGTCGAACTCGATGAGCTTGCCGAGCATGAAGAAGCCGGTCTCGTCCGAGACGCGCGCCGCCTGCTGCATGTTGTGCGTCACGATGACGATCGTGTAGCGCTCCTTCAGCTCGAAGATGAGCTCCTCGACCTTGCTCGTCGCGATCGGGTCGAGGGCCGAGCAGGGCTCGTCCATGAGGAGGATCTCGGGCTCGACGGCGATCGCGCGGGCGATGCAGACGCGTTGCATCTGGCCGCCGGAGAGTCCCAGCGCCGAGTCGCCGAGGCGGTCCTTCACCTCGTCCCACAGGGCGGCGTTCCGCAGGGAGCGTTCGGCCGCCTCCTCGAGGACCCCCTTGCGGTTCTCGCCCTGGATCCTGAGGCCGTAGACGACGTTCTCGAAGATCGTCTTGGGGAACGGGTTCGACTTCTGGAACACCATTCCGAAGCGCTTGCGGATCTCGGTGACGTCCGTGCCGCGCCGGTAGATGTCCTCGCCGTGGATTGCGATGGTCCCCGTGATCTTCACGCCGTCGATGAGGTCGTTCATCCGGTTCAGGCACCGGAGGAGCGTCGACTTGCCGCAGCCCGAGGGCCCGATGAACGCGGTCACCGCGTTCTTCTTGCACCCGATCGTGATGTCGAAGAGCGCCTGCTTCTCCCCGTAGAAGAGGTTCACGTTGCGGCACGTGATGACGTCCGGGCGCCCTTCGACCGAGCGATCCGGAGCGGAGACGATCGGGGCCTGCGCCTGGGGGCCCGGGGCGCTTGACGTCATGAGCGTGTCCATTGTCTCGCGTTGCTCCTCAGAACGTGGAGGACTTGAGCTTCTTGCGGAGGACGTTGCGGATGAGGATCGCCGTGAGGTTGAGGGCCACGACGATCACGAGGAGAAGGATCGTCGTCGTGTAGACCATCGGGATGGCCGCCTCGACGTTCGGGCTCTGAAACCCGACGTCGTAGAGGTGGAAGCCGAGGTGCATGATCTTTCGCTCGAGGTGGAGGTACGGGAAGATGCCGTCGACCGGCAGGTTGGGCGCGAGCTTGACGACGCCCACGATCATGAGCGGAGCCACCTCGCCCGTGCCGCGGGCCATCGCGAGGATCAGCCCCGTCAGGATGCCGGGCGCGGCGGCGGGGAGGACGACGCGCCACGTCGTCTGCCATTTCGTGGCGCCGAGCGCGAGCGACGCGTGGCGCATCCCGGCCGGAACGGCGGCGAGAGCCTCCTCGGTCGAGACGACGACGACGGGAATCGTGAGGATCGCGAGCGTCATCGCGCACCAGAGGATGCCGCCGGTGCCGAACGTCGGAGTCGGGAGCGCTTCCGAGAAGAAGAGCTTGTCGACCTGGCCTCCGATTCCGTAGACGAAGAAGCCGAGGCCGAAGATGCCGAACACGATCGACGGAACGCCCGCGAGGTTGTTGACCGCGATCCGGACGATGCGCACGAGCCGGCCCTGCCTCGCGTACTCGCGCAGGTATAGAGCCGCGACGACTCCGAGCGGAACCGAAACGGCGGTCATGAGGACGACCATGAGGATCGTGCCGAAGATCGCGGGGAAGACGCCCCCTTCGGTGTTGGATTCCCGGGGCTCGTCGGCCACGAATTCGGCGAGGCGCGCGCCATACACTCGGACCTTGCCGAAAAGCGAGAGGTCGTTCGGCGTCACGATCCGCACGATGTCCCGCACGGGCGTCGACTTGGCCTTGCCCTGCGCGTCGATGAGGACCGCCGTGGTGGCGCTCAGGTCCCTGCGTTCGTTCTCGAGGCGCTCGCGCAGAGCCTCGTAGCGGCGCTTGAGCTCGCTGATGCGGCTCTCGGTGGTCTGGCGGACGCGCGCGAGGTCGGGTGCTTGCGCGAGCTCGGCGCGGCGCAGGACGAGGCGCTGCTTCTCGAGCTCGGTGTTGATGGCGCCGACGTCCCTCTTCTCGACCTCGCGATTCGCGTTGTACCGGGGACGGATCTCGGACTGGAGGCGCCGAAGGCGTTCGAGGCCCGCGGCGTCGCCCGTGGCGACGACCCGCTCCCCGACGCGGATCTCCTTGAGGAAGCCGTGGAAGTTCCCGTACTCCTGCCGCTCGACGAGGAGCGCGTTCGCCGGGGTTTCGCTCTTCACGACGTCGGGCTCGTCGATCCACTTGAAGTCCAGCCCGTTAAGGTCGCGGTTGCCGATCTTCACGCGGATCCGCTGGGCGGCGTCCTTGCGGTCGGGCATCGGCTCCACCGTGAGGATCTCGCCGAGCCAGCGCTTGCCGTCCTTCGTCTCGATCAGGGTCAGCGGGCGCGGCCAGAACGAGCCGAGGCCGCGGGCCGCGACGAGGAAGAGCAGGCCGCCGATGAGGATGAGGGAGACCGCGAGGCCGGCCCCGGCGAGCCAGATCATGGGCTCGCCCTTCTTGAAGAGAAAGCTCCGCACCGACATCAGATCACCGTGTACTTCTTGCGGAGGCGCTGACGGAGGATTTCCGCCAGAGTGTTCACGACGAACGTGATGACGAAGAGGAGCAGCGCCGCGAGGAAGAGGACCCGGTAGAGCGTCCCCCCGAACGGGGCCTCCGAGATCTCCACGGCGATGTTCGCCGAGAGCGTGCGCATCCCGTTGAAGATCGACCATTCCATGACGGGCGTGTTGCCCGTGGCCATGAGGACGATCATCGTTTCGCCGACCGCCCGCCCGAAGCCGATCATCACGGCCGAGAAGATGCCCGCGGAAGCCGTCGGGAGGATGACGCGCACCGCCGTCTGCCACTCCGAGGCTCCGAGCGCGAGCGACGCGGCGCGGAGGTGCTCGGGCACGCTCGAGAGGGCGTCCTCCGAGATCGTGAAGATGATCGGGATGACGGCGAAGCCCATCGCGAACGCGATGACGAGGCTGTTGCGGGCGTCGTACTTGAGGCCCGCCGCCGAGAGGAGCCAGGCCTTGAAGTCGCCGTGGAAGGCGACGTTCTCGATCAGCGGCCCGGCGAGGCTCGAGAACCAGACCGCGGCGAGCGCGAGGGGAATGATCACGAGGAGCTCGCGGCCGCCGTGCAGGCGCTGGTGGAGGCGCGGGGGCAGGGCCTGGATCGCGAGGACGCCCGCGAGAACGAAAAGCGGGATCATCGGGAACAGAAGCAGCGTCGCGAGCGTCGACCGCTGGATCACGGGAGCGAGCCAGAGACCCGCGAGGAAGCCGAGGACGACGGACGGAAGGCCCGCCATGATCTCGACCACGGGCTTCACGAGGCGCTTGACCGCCGGCGTCGCGAACGCCGCCGTGTAGAACGCCGCGGCGAGCGCGACGGGGACGGCGAAGAGCAGCGCGTAGAAAGTGCCCTTGAGCGTCCCGAAGATGAGCGGCGTGAGCGACAGCTTGGATTCGAAGTCGTCCGTGCCGCCGGTCGACTGCCAGGTGTACTCGGGCTGGTCGTATCCCTCGTAGAGGACCTTGCCGAAGAGCGCCTTCCACGAAATCGCGGGATGTGGGGCGTCCAGCGCGAACTCCGAGAGCCCCGCGGCGGTGATGGCGAGGACGCCGTCGCCCTTCGGCGACGTCGCGAGCGCCGCAACGGGCGCTCCGGCGGAAGCGCTGGCGAGCGTGCGCTGGTTCGTGGCGAAGTAGGCGGTCACGCGTCCGGAGGCGTCGCCGGCCAGGAACGTCTTCCCGCGCGGGGAGACCGAGAGCGCGGTGACCGCCGCGGACATGGGCTCGAAGCGCCGGACGGCCTTGAGGACGCGCGTCTCCGACCCTTCGCTCTCGCGAATCCGGAGGAGGCCCGCGATGCGTCCCTTCGCGTCGCCCGCGATCAGAGACTGCCCGCCGATGAGCGCCTCGAGCGCCGTCACGGGGGCCGGATCCGAAGGCCAGAGGGCGACCGACTCCTGCCGGACGGGAGAGGCTGGTTCCGCGAGCGAAAACGCGACGACCTGCCCGCCCTCCGTCCCCACGCACAGGAGGCCGCCGTCGTCGAGAAACGCGAGGGCTGAAACCTTGTCGTCCTTCAACGCGGCCGAGAGGTCGACGATGTGCGGGCCGTCGTCGGACCCCACGCCGAGGGCGAGGGAGCCCGGTTCCGGGGAGGCCGCGACGAGGAAACCGCCCGAGCTTCTCTGCCACACGGCCACGCGGCTCGCGGGCCGGCCGGCGGGGTCGAGCGGGAAGAAGCCGTGGGACTCGAACGTGAAGTCGACGGCTCGTTTTCCGGAGTCGAACGAAGTCTGCCAGCGCGCGCTCGCCGCCAGGACGGAGCCGTCCGAGAGGCCGAGCGCGTAATCGTCCTTGAACGTCCGGGCGGCGGCTGTGATGCGCCGCCCCTCGAGGCCCGCGACCGGGATCGACTTGCGGACCGCCTTCGTCTCGAGATCGACGACGCGGACGGTCCCATCCGGCAACACCGCCTCGGCGCCGTCGAGGTATTCGTTCAGGCCTGCCGCGAGGGCCGGACCCGCGATCGAGGCCCCCATCGAACGAGATGCGGCGAGCGACGGGGCCCGGAACAGCGGCAGGCTCTCCGAGAAGATCAGCCCGAAGATCAGGACGAGGCTCCCGATCATCAGGAGTCCGCCCGCGCTGATCGCGAAGCTCGCCGCCCGGTCGCTGGTCCGGGTCCAGAAGCGCCGGGTGTTCACTACTTGAGCTTCGCGCTCTCGTCCGCGACGGTCTTCGCGGGCATCGGGAAGAAGCCGTCCTTGACGACGATCTCCTGGCCTTCCTTCGAGAGGACGAAGGCGAGAAATTCCCGCGTGAGCGGATCGAGCGCCTTGTTCGGGGCCTTGTTCACGTACACGTAGAGATACCGCGAGATGGGGTACTTGCCTGCGAGAACGTTCTCGTACGACTCGCCGTAGTACTCGCCGCCCGCCTTCTCCGCGAGCTTGACCGCCTTGACGCCCGACGTCGTGTAGCCGACGCCCGAGTAACCGATCGCGTACTTGTCCTCGGCCACGCCCTGGACGACGGATGAGGAGCCCGGCTGCTCCTTGACGCTGTTCTTGTAGTCGCCCTTGGCGAGCGCGTGCTCCTTGAAGTAGCCGTAGGTGCCCGAGGCCGAGTTGCGGCCGAAGAGGGAGATGGGCTTGGACGCCCAGTCGCCCGTCAGGCCGAGGTCGCCCCAGGTCTTCATGTCCTTCCCGCCGCGGCGACGCGTGGACGAGAAGACGCCGTCCACCTGCTGGAGCGTGAGCTTCTCGATTGGGTTGTCCTTGTTCACGTAGACGGCGAGGCCGTCGAGCGCGACCCGCACGACCGTCGGCTTGTAGCCGTACTTCGCCTCGAACTTGTCCTTTTCGCCCCCCGTCATCTCGCGGGACATCGGGCCGAGCTGGGACGTGCCCTCGATCAGCGCGGGCGGGGCCGTCGAGGAGCCCTTGCCCTCGATCTGGATGTTGACGTTCGGATAGGCCTTCTTGAAGCCTTCCGCCCAGTACGTCATGAGGTTGTTGAGCGTGTCCGAGCCGATGGAGTTCAGGTTGCCCGAAACCCCGGACGCGCGCTTGTAGGCGGGGATCGCGGCGTCGACCTTGACGGTCTCGGCCAGAACGGTGGTGGACAGGGCGAGAGCGAGGGCTCCGACGGCGGCCTTCTTCACAGAGTTCATCGTTTGTTCCTCCTCAGAAGTTGCTTCAAGACGCGCGGAGTCTTCCCGGAAGGCGACGGGACGATGTGTGAACGATGTTAATTCCTCGTGAAGGCACACGCACGCCCGGCGTAACACGTTGATCGCCCCTCTCTTCACCTTCCAAGAAGAATCTTTACACGGACTCCATGTGGCAACCGCGCCTCCTTTACGACCTCCGCCGACAGTTCCGCGTCGTCAGAGACACGCGACAAGGAGGAATTCGATGAACCGCTGGATCAACCGCTTCGCCGCACTCGCCCTCGTGGGCGTCGTGCTCCTGGTGGCCGCGGCGCCCGCCGCCGCCCAGGGCCTCTGGTACAAGGAGGTCGAGAAGGACGGCCGGATCTACGTCTTCAACTCGTCCGCGGGCTTCCAGTCCTGGGAGAAGAGCGGCGAGATCGGCAACAAGGCCGTCACGATGATCGGGAACGGCCCGAACGGGGAAACCGTCGTCGCCGAGAACGAGACCGCGATCGACATGTACAACTTCAAGCACGACCGGCCGGGCTACAACCGGCCGGCGCCGAAGCCGGCCGCCCCGGCCGCGCCCCCGACCGTCCTGCGCTGGGGCAGCGAGGGCGAGCTGAAGTTCGGCCTGCTCCTCCAGGCGTGGTACGTCACGGACGACTCACCGCTTGCGATCCCGACGGGCACCACGACGAGCTCGACGCTCGGAAACTTCGTCGGCGCGAACACGTTCCGTCTGCGGCGCTCCGAGATCAAGCTCAACGGCAAGGTGAACAAGGACTGGGCCTTCGAGGTCATGTTCGACCCCGCCAAGGCCATCGTGTCCAACGCGGCGGCGACGAACAACAACACGAACGACGCCAAGATCCTCCAGGACCTCGCGGTCACGTACACAGGCTTCAAGGGCTGGGAGCTCTCCCTCGGTCAGAAGAAAATCACGATGACTGAAGAGGGCGTCCGCTCCTCGTCCGAGCTCGATTTCCCCGAGCGCTCGCAGATCGTCCGCGCCGTCTCCGACCGCCGCGAAGCCGGCTTCTTCGTGAAGGGCGACGTCGTCGAGCCCGTCACGCTCTACGGCTCCATCACGAACGGCACGGCGTCGAACACGCTCGACGACTCGAACGACACGGTCAACATGTGCGGGCGCGTGGACCTCAAGCTCGTCAAGGGCCTCATCTTCGGCGGCTCGGGCTGCAAGAGCGCCGGCGAGGCCGCGGCGCACACGACCCGCTCGCGCGTCGGCGGGCATGCCCGGTTCAACGGCGGCGCCGCTTTCCCGCTCGTCGCCGAGGCCGAGTACATCTACGCCCAGGATGGCCAGGCCGGCCCGCCCTCCATCCTGCGCCGCAGCGGCTGGTACGCGCAGGCGCTCTACACGATCATGGACCGGGTCCAGATCGGCGGGCGGTACGACATCATCACGACGAACCTCGACGCGCAGGACGGCACGAACGGCGTCACGCAGAAAGACTCGCAGACCAAGACGTGGACGTTCGGCGCCCACTGGCTCCCGCTCGGCCACGACAAGTACAAGAACCTGAGCCTGAAGCTCGACTACTTCATCGTCCAGCAGGACAACCGCGTCATCAACGGGGCGCTGAGCGACAGCTACAACCAGTTCGTTCTCGCCGCGCAGGTCGCCTTCTAAGAGCCAACACCGCGGCGCGCCTCGCAACCGCGCCGCCTCCTCCTTGAATGCCCCCGGGCGATCCCGGGGGCTTTTTTTCTGCATACTCGGAAGCGGGCGCGCCATGGACACCACTCAGTCCAGCCGGTCGCGTTCGTACCGGATGGCTGCAACGTCCACACGCGCCCTGAACTACATCTTCATCGGCGCCTGCGAGCATCGGAAATGTTCGCCGCCTTCCCGCTTGGCCTCGCGTGCGGGTTCGTCGGCGCCATTCCTCCCGGCCCCATCGGCATCACGTGCCTGCGCCGAAGCCTGCTCGGCGAAAGACGTCAGGCCTACCACGTTGCGCTCGGAGGCGCGAGCGTGGACCTCCTCACGTGTGCGCTCATGGCTTCGGAGTCGGCTGGGTGATCGAGAAGGTCGTCACGAGCCCCTGGGTTCGCGGACCCCTCGCTCTCTTTCTCGTCGCTTCCGGAGTCAAGCTTCTCGTGGACTGTCGGGGGGCATCCCGCGAGGGCGATGGCGCCCGGGCGCGAGCATCGGCTGCGCCATCCGGGGCGACCGCGAGGGCCGGCGTGGCGAGTCTGCCGTTTCTGACCGGGTTCCTACAGGGCGCGGCGAATCCGGGCCCGTTCGTCAACTGGACGCTGTTCATCTCTTTTCTCATCGGTCACCGGCTCCTCGACCCGTCGCCGGCAGGAGCCGGGGGATTCGCGGTGGGCGTGGGGCTCGGCGTCTTTTCGTGGTTCACGCTCCTCATCAGGGCGGCGCACCGATTGAAAGACCGCTCCGGCCTCTGGGTCGCACGCTCTACGATCGTCGCGGGCGCGTTCCTCCTGGCAACCGGGCTCTATTTCGGTTGGCGGTCGTTCGCGTCCGCGTAGGCCCTTTCCTGCCCGTCATAGACCCCGGTTCCATGAAGACAAAGGCACTCACACTGAGGGTGCCTCGTCGACGCAAGGCAGTTCGCCCTTGCTTCGACACGCATCCTCGGTTCCGTCGTCGTCGGCACCCAACTAGCCGCCGCGGTGGCTCTGCTGGCAAGGCCGCGCGGCCTGATTGAGGCCGAGCCTTCATCGAATCTTTACATCGAACTCAGATTGACTTTGCGGTGCGCCAGCAATTAGTTTGCGGCTGCAACCGGATCTCAATCTCTTTCTTTCGAAGAGATCTTTCGCAGGAGGAATTCGAATGACGCCTTCACCGCGTAGCGTTCTCCGTGTAGTCGTCCTCGTCCTCGCGGCCGCAACGGCCGGCGGCGCTCTGGCCCAGTCCCAGGCCACGACGGGCGTGATCGAAGGCATCGTGTCCGACTCCGGGGGCGCCCCACTGCCCGGAGTGGCAGTTGCGATCCGGAACACGGCGACGAACTTCGAGAAGACGACCGTCACCGGCTCGGACGGCCGCTTCCGGGGCCTCGCGCTCCCGCTCGGGCCCTACCGCGTCACGGCGACGCTGAAGGGCTTTGCGACGCTCGTGCGTGAGGGCCTCGACCTCGGCGTCGGCCAGACGATCAACCTCACGCTCCCGCTCACGCTCTCCCAGAAGGCCGAGGCCATCACCGTGACGGCCGCGGCGCCGGTCATCGAGACGGCGCGCACGGAAGGCTCCGTGCAGATCGGCACGGAGGCGATCAAGGGCCTCCCGAGCAACGGCCGCAACTTCCTCGACTTCACGAAGCTGACGCCCGGCGTCTCGATCGTGCAGGGTCCCGACGGCGACGAGCTGACCGTCAACGGCCAGAAGGGCATCCAGAACAACGTCTCCGTCGACGGGGCCGACTTCAACAACCCGTTCTTCGGCGAGCAGCGCGGCGGCCAGCGGCCGGCCTTCACGTTCAACATGGACGCGGTGAAGGAGGTCGTCGTCGTCTCGGACGGCGCGAACGCCGAGTTCGGCCGCGCGTCCGCGGGCTTCGTGAACGTCGTGACGAAGTCCGGCACGAACGAGATCCACGGAAGCGTCCACGGCTTCTACAAGGACCAGGGCCTCTCGTCGGCGGCCGTGAAGGCGGACGGCTCCTCGGCCGAGAAGTACGACTTCAGCCAGCTGCAGACCGGCTTCACGCTCGGCGGGCCGTTCATCAAGGACAAGCTCTTCTTCTTCACGGCCTTCGACTACCAGAAGGGCAAGTCGACGAAGCAGACGGACCCGACCCGCATCGACCCGGCGCTCGTGTCGTACTTTGCGTCGGTCGGGGCGCCCGGCCAGAACGGCCCATCGACCGCACGAACGACGCCCGCGTCTTCCTCGGGAAGATCGACTGGGCGATCAACGACAAGCACCTCGCTACCGTCCGGTACAACTACACGTGGTCCGAGCAGGAGAACGGCACGTTCGACGTCGACCCGTGGGCGACGAGCTCGAACGCGATCGAGCAGGACAACTCGAACTCCGTGACCGGCGCGCTCCAGTCCACCCTCACGAACTCGACTCCTCAACGAGTTCCGGTTCCAGTGGGCGCGCGAGGACCGGCCGCGGCCTTACGACGGCCCGCAGGTTCCCGGCGGCGGCCGGCCGTTCCCGGACACGGGGGTCGACTTCGTGAACGGATACCGTTTCGGCCAGCCGTTCTTCATTCCGGTCGACTACTACGACACGCGCCTGCAGTTCAACGAGATCCTGACGTACATCACGGGCAACCACACGATCAAGGGCGGCCTCGAGTACAACAGGACGAACGCGACGCAGACGTTCCGCGGGTTCGGGAACGGCCGCATCATCTTCGGCTCCGTGCAGGGGTTCATCAACTTCACGAAGAACAGCAAGTACGTCGAGTGCTCGAACGGCACGTCGAACAACACGGGGAACTGCCCGGCGGGCACCTCGATCACCGGCCCCGTCGCCCTCTACCTCCAGCACGTGCCCGGCCCCGGCCTCACGATCGACCAGGCGGGGACGCAGAGCATCGTCCAGGAGGAGCCCGCGGTCTTCATCCAGGACAAGTGGCAGCCGCTCCCCAACCTCACGATCAGCTTCGGCCTGCGCTGGGAAGCGCAGATCGAGCCCGACCCGATCACGCCGCCGGAGTCGGTCTTCTTCGCGCCGTTCATCGGGAAGACGTCGTACGGGCAGGAATTCCCGTCCGACGGGACGATCCCCTCCGACTACGCGATGTGGCAGCCGCGCCTCGGCATCACCTGGGACCCGACGAAGGACGGCAAGACTCTCGTCCGCGCGAACGGCGGAATCTTCGCGGCGCGCGTCCCGGGCCTGAACCTCGCCTCGACGCGGTCCACGAACGGCAGCCTCGGCTACGACGTTTACCGGGACAGCTCGCTGACGAACATTCTCGGGCCGGTGCCGGCCTATCCGAGCATCATCCCGCTCTCTTCGCTCCCGTCGACGCCGTTCCAGCCCGGCGTCTACGTCTACAGCAAGGACTTCTCGAACCCCCGGACGTATTCGGCCAGCCTCGCTGTCGAGCGCGAGGTGGCGAAGGACGTCGCCGTGTCCCTCCGGTACAACTACGCGCACACGGTCAACATCGCGCGCTTCATCAACCGCAACGATCCCCTGCTCGGGAACGGCTCGGTCGGCCCGTGGACGACCGGGCTCGCCGGCGGGAACGGCCTCGGTTCGCTCACGACGGTGGAATCGACGGGCCACAGCGTCTACAACGGGATCACGCTCGGCCTGGTCAAGCGCTACACGAACAACTTCGAGTTCCAGGCCTTCTATACGCTGTCGTGGGACAAGTCGGACGACGACAACGAGCGCGACCCGTTCTCGTACCGGTACGCGAAGGTCACGAACCTCGGCCCGGAGTACGGGTATTCCGACCGCGACCAGCGCCACCGGTTCAACGCCTACGTCCTCTGGCAGGCGCCGTTCGCGATCAACGTGAACGGAAGCTGGCAGTACCGCTCGGCTCAGCCGCTGTCCCTCACGTCCACCGGCGCCGTCGCGAACACGCCCCAGGACCGCATCAACCCGGACGGCAGCGTGACGGAGCGAAACCTCGGCCGTAAGGACAATCAGTTCAATTCGTTCAATCTCCGCATCTCGAAAGTCTTCATGGCGGGCAACGTGCAGATCGAGCCCATCTTCGAGGTCTTCAACCTGTTCAACAGCAAGAACCTCAGGAATCCCGGGTCGACGTCCCTGCTCTTCAACTTCGACGGGACGGTGCAGAGCGGCCTCGGCGACCCGCGGCAGGCGCAGTTCGGGGTTCGAGTCGTCTTCTAGCCCCCAACCATCGGCGGGGCGCGGGCCGTGAGCCGCGCTCCGCCGCATTTTTTCGGAGATCAGGGCGTGAAGCGTTCGGAGACGGGGAGAGCCGTCTCGCGGTCCACGCCCGTGAGCTCGACGGACGCGACTTTCGGGAGAAGGCCGCCCGTTGCGGTCACGTAGACGCGGCGGAGGATCACGGTACGGCCGTCGACTTCGGCCGTGACGAACGGGCAGCCGGTCCCCGCATGGAGGACGAGCGGCCGGGTCGGCAGCGCCCGGACCTTCACGCGCCACGCATCGGTTTGTCCGATCGCCGTGACGTCGATGCCGTAGGCCCTGATCCGCTCGACGAAGTTGAGGCCCTCGCGGCGGCCGTCCTGCGCGTCGAGCCGCCACGTGGCGGTCAGGGGCTTCTCGGGGTCCAGCGTGCCGTCGGCCCTGAAATGCGCCTCGTAGAGGACGACGTTCGCGTTGAGGCTCCGCGCGATCACGAACAGCGGGCCGCACGTCTCGTCCGCGCGGGCGGGCGAGGCGGCGAGGAACGCGAGCAGGAGAGCAAGGAGCGCCTTCACACGGATCTCACAGGGATCCCCGACATTCTAGGCATGATGGGAGGACGAGCGGCGATGAGCGAGACGATCGACCTGTTCCGCAACGCGGAGGAAACCGAAACGCATCCGGCCGGCCACGTGATTTTTGAGGAGGGAGACCCCGGGCACGCGATGTACGCGGTGCAGGCCGGCGAGGTCGACCTCGTCGTGCACGGCAACGTCGTCGAGACGGTCGGGGCCGGCGGGATCTTCGGCGAGATGTCGCTTCTGCTCGAGGGACACCGCCGCAGCGCCACGGCGGTCGCGAAGACCGACTGCCGGTTGGCTCCCGTGACGGAGCGGCGGTTCAACTTCCTCGTTCAACAGACCCCGATGTTCGCTCTCCAGGTCATGCGGATCATCGCGGGGCGCCTGATGCGGATGGACGCGCGGCTCTAAACAGCCCGGGAGGGCAGGAGGAGCGTCCCGGGGCCGAGTCGCGCCCGGTGGCCCTGCCAGTCGACCTCTTTCGAGAGGTATGGCGCGACCTGCGTGAAGAGCTGGAGGACGTCCTTGACCGGCAGGAGCAGGAGCTGCCCGGCGGAGTGATCCGCGTGCGTCGCCTGTGCAAGGGCGAAGCCCTGCAGGAGGCGGAGAAGGAGGAGGGCGCCTGCGAGGAGAGCCGCGGGGGTGAGGGCTCGCGGGGCGAGAAGGGCGGCGGCCGCGCAGGCGAGGAGGGCGATCGGGAACGGGTTCAGCAGGAGCTCGCCCGTGTACGTGAGCTTCGAGAAGGCGAAGCGGATCTTGCCCCAGCGCACCTGGCGCGCAAGGGCGCGTTCGAGGGGCCGGTGCGTCGTGACGTTCCGGACGACGACCGGGCTGAGAGCGACCTTCAGCCCCGCATCGCGCACGGCGCAGCCGATCGCCTGGTCCTCGGCGAGGACGTCGACGAACGCCGCGAAGCCGCCGATGGCGTCGAGGGCGCGGCGGGAGAGCGCCATCGACTTGCCGACGACGCACGGCACGCCGCCGAACTCGGCGATGACCGCGCCCGGCAGGACGAACGTCAGGAGGTGCAGGCTTTCGACGACCGCGCCGAACGAGCGGGCCTCCGACCCCGTGAAGAGGCTCGAAACGCAGCCGACCTCCGGGTCGTCGAACGCCGCGGCGATCCTCGCGACGTCGCCGGGATGGACGCGGACGTTGGAATCCGACACGAGGAGGATCTCGCCGCGGGCCTCGCGCGAGGCGGCGACGAGGCGGTCGACCTTGGGGTTCGCGAGGGCGACGCCCGTCCCGCCGCCGACGACGAGGCGGAAGGCCGTCGCCGGGAAGCGCCGGATGACCTTGCGCGCGACCGCCACGGCGGGGTCGTCCGCGCGGGCCGCCGACAAGATCACTTCGTACGAGACGCCCGTCAGCGAGGCGAACGACGCGAGGTTCTGTTCGAGGCCGTCGTCAAGCCCGCACAGCGGCTTGAGAACCGAGACCCGGGGCGTCGCCGTGGAACCGTCCGGCCGGAAAGCGCTCGCGGCCCGCTCCCGCGGGCCCGGCGCGAAAGGGCGCTTTCTCCCGAGAAAACGCAGGACGAGGCCGGTCTGGAACGTCGTCATGAGGCCGCCCGCGGCGGCGAGGACGAGGAGGGCGAGCGTGAGCGTCATGGCGTCCTCACGCGGCCGCCGGGTGAATGAAGCCGGGAATCACGGTGCAGGGTTCGAGGGGCTGGGTCTCACTCGGAGTGCGTACGGCCTTCGGTGCCGGAGCGAGGAGGCGGGTCACCCCGAGGCCGAGGCCCGAGCGCAGCGTCGCGACGACGGCTTCGGGAGTCTTCTCGCACTGCATGAGCGTCTTCCAGGCCCAGAGGTGGGGCGTGTCGTGGAAGTCGCTGTTCCCGAGGTACGGGAGGCGCGCGCGGGAGACCTGCGGGAAGAGGTCCCAGCGGCAGGCGAGCTCCCAGAGGTCGACGAGCTCGGCGACCTCCTTGCGGCGGTTCCAGAGGTAGTACGTGTTCGCGAACCAGTCCGACTGCTCGTTCGGGTGGCAGGCCACGGTGATCGCGCCGGCCTCCCGCGCCCGCGTGAGCATCTCCTCGACGGGCCCGTCGGCGGAGACGAAGCGGTCGAGGTTCAGGGCGAGGGCGTGGGCCGAACGCCTGCCCGTGAGCGCGTTGCGCGTGAGCTCGACGCCGGGGAGGACGACCATGCGGTACTCGTCCCAGGCCCTTTTCGTCTCGCGTTCGATCTCGGCCCGGTACGCGTCCCAGTTGTCCTTCGTGATCGAGAGCCTGCAGGAGTGGGCGATCTTTCCGAGAAGGGAGTCCTCGTTGACGACGTGGTCCGTGATGGCGATGGCGTCGTGGCCCGTGCGTCCGAACGCGTCGACGATCTCCGGGATGGCGAGCCGCCCGTCCGACCAGGTGGAGTGGATGTGGAAGTCGGCCAGGAGCATGAGGTGGCCCTCCTGCCCGCGGAAGATGGGGCCCGGAGGTGCGGGGCGAGTGAATCGCCCGTTTGGCTCCTGTTAAATGTGCACTGGTTTCTGTGCATGCTCCTTCGGCAAGCCCTGTTCGAGGAACGCCTTGCCGGTTTCCCGGAAAACGGCCACCGAGGGCCGGGGCCGGCGCTCCAGCGTCTCGCGGTCGACAGCATAGAGGCCGAACTTCGGGCCGTAGCCGTCCAGCCACTCGAAGTTGTCGACGAGCGACCAGTGGAGGTATCCCGCGACCCTCACGCCCGCACGCTCGGCCTCGAGGAGCGCCGCGACGTGGTCCCGGAGAAACCCTGGTCGCCGGGCGTCGTCGCCGTCCGCGAGGCCGTTCTCCGTCACGAGGACGGGCAGGCCGAGCGCGCCGGCCTCGGCGAGAAGCGGCCCGAAGGATTCGGGCGAGATCTCCCAGCCGTTGTCGGTCAGGCCGCGCGCGCGCGGGTCGCGGTAGGCGAACCGCGAGAGGACGCGCGTCGGCGCGGGGCACTCCACGTGGAGGCGCGAGTAGTAGTTGACGCCGACGAAGTCGAGCGATCCCCGAAGCGACGGGAGGCGGCCGTGGAGGCGCGTGAAGGGCGGGATCCAGAGGTCCCACGTCCCCGTCCGGAACGCCTCCAGGAAGGACCTGTTGTAGAGGCGGCGCGCGTGGGCGGCGAGGAGCCGGTCGAGAATCCACCTCGGACGCGACGGGACGAAGTCCATCATGTTGTGCGCGAGGCCGACCGCGGCGCCGGAGTCGACGTCCTTCAGCACGGCTGCCGCCGCCGCGTGCGCCGCGTAGAGGTTTCCGAGGGCCAGCCCGGCCGCGCGGCCGTCCGCGAGCCCCGGCGGAATCTGCCCGTCGAGGAACCCGCCGAGCAGCAGGACGAGCGGCTCGTTGAGCGTGACCCAGATCCGGACCCGGGGTGCGAGCGCCTCGGCGACGCGCCGGGCGAAGCGCGCAAAGGCCTCGACCGCGGCGGGAGACGTCCACGGCGTCTCCGCGTGGAACCACGCGGGATGCGTGTAGTGATGCAGCGTGACGATGGGTTCGAGGCCGCGGGCAAGGAGCCGTTCCACGAAGCGGCCGTACCGCGCGAGTGCGGCGGCGTCGTACGTTCCGCGCGAGGGCTCGACGCGGCTCCACGAGACCGAGAACCGGAACGCGTTCGCGCCGGCGTCCGCCGCGAGGTCGGCGTCCTCCTCGTAGCGCTCCCACGAGCCCGCCGCGCGGCCGCAGGGGCCGCCCTTCGTCCGGGCCGCGGCCTCCCAAGCCGTCCAGTCGCAGGAATCCCCGCCCTCGACCTGGTAATGCGAGACGGCCACGCCCCAGAGGCGCGGCCGGTCCTTCGGCGGGAACACACGCATCTTCAAACGGAGATTACAGAAGCTGCGATAAGGTTCCGTGAAGATGGCGTCCGGCAAGGTTCTCGCGGCGATCGACGTCGGGTCGAACTCGATCAAGCTTCTCGTCGCGCGGCGCGACCCGGAGGACCCGGGCCACGCCTTCGAGGTTTTGCGCGAAAAGGAGATGGTCCGGCTCGGACAGCAGACGCTCGCTGAGGGCGCGCTTTCCGAGGAGGCCATGGAGGACGGACTCGACTGCCTGGCGCGGTACGCGGCGCTCGCGCGCGCGGCGGGCGCCGAGTCGATCACGGCCGTGGCCACGTGCGCGGTCCGCGAGGCCGCGAACGGCGGCGAGTTCGTCCGGCGCGTGCGGCGCGAGACGGGCGTTCGCCTCGCCGTGATCTCCGGAGAGGAGGAAGCGCGGCTCATCACGCGCGCCGTGCGGGCGGACCTGCCGCCGTCCTGCGATCCGCTGCTCGTCCTCGACATCGGCGGCGGCTCGACGGAGGTGGTCGTCGCGACGGGGGAGAAGGTCCTTCTCGCCGAAAGCCTCGACCTCGGCGCCGTGCGCCTGACGGACCTCCACGTCTCGTCGGACCCGCTCTCGCCGCGCGACGAGAAGGCGCTGCGCAAGACCGTCCGCTCCCGGCTGAAGCGGCTGGAGAAGCCGGTCGCGAAGGCGAAAATCAAGACGGCGGTCGGGACGTCCGGCACGATTCTCGCGGTGGCCGAGATCGCGGCCCGATTGAACGGCCGCGAGGGCGCGGGCGCCGGCCATATGTCGCTCTCGCGGCGCGACCTGAAGAAGGTCGTCGACCTCCTCGTCTCCTCGACGCTCAAGCAGAAGGCGCGCATCGCGGGGCTGGACGCGGACCGCGCCGACATCGTGACGGCGGGGGCGATCCTCCTCCAGGAGCTTTTTCGCTCGTTCGGGATCGAGACGCTCCTCGCGTCCGAGCGCTCGCTCCGCGACGCGCTCGTCCTCGAGTCGCCGCAGCCCGCCCGCCGGCGCCCGGGCGAGAGGAACGTCCGGAGGGAATCCGTCCGGCGCCTCGCGTCGCGCTCCGGTGCGCCGCCGCGCCACGCCGAGCGCGTGCGCGACCTCGCCCTCGCCCTCTTCGACCAGACCCACGCGCTCCACCAGCTGACGGCCCTCGAGCGCGAATGGCTCGAGCACGCGGCTCTCCTGCACGACCTCGGGCTCTCGGTCGCCTACGCGCGTCACCACCACCACTCGCACTACCTCATCCGCCACGGCGACCTCAAGGGCTTCACGCAGGACGAGGTCGAGGTGATCGCCCTCGTCGCCCGCTACCACCGCAAGGCGCCGCCGGACCCGTCGCACGAGGCGTTCCGGTCGCTCGACCCGTGGAAGAAGCCCGTCGTCGAGAAGCTCTCCGCGCTGCTCCGGGTCGCCGACGCGCTCGACCGCACGCACCGCGGCCTCGTGACGCGCGCCCGCGTCGTGCTGCGCGGCAAGAAGGCCCACCTCACGCTCGGAGCGCGTTCCGCGTGCGACCTCGAGCTGTGGGCGCTCAAGAAGAAGGGCAAGCTCTTCGAGAGGGTTTTCGGGACGAAGCTCGCCGCGCGGGTGGTTGTCGGATAATCGGCGGGATGTTCCTGCCCCAGGCCACGGTGCTCCTCTTCGCGGCCGCCGCGGCGGTGACGGTTACGCCGACACCCACGCCGACGGAGACGCCGAAGCCGCGCTCGCTCGCGGACGTCGCGCGCGAGCGCAAGCTCGTGCCGCCCAAGGGAGCGGGGGAGGCCCCCGCGTCCGTGGCGCAGGGTCCGCTGCGCGTCGAGGAGATGCAGGACAACGGAGCCGTCGCGGACGGGTTCCTCTCGGTCTATGGCCGGGTGCGCAACACCGGCCGCACGCCCGCGTGCCGCGTGCGCCTGTTCCTCCGCATGTTCGACGAGAAGGGGCTGCTTCTCTCGAAGGGCGAGACGACGACGGACCTCAAGGTCGTCCCCGTCGGCGACGCCGTGCCGTTCGGGGCGCGCCTGAAGGTGCCCCCGGGCGTGCGCGGCTCGCAGGAGCGGGCTCCCGACGTCCTCGCCGAGGGCCCCGCCCGGACGAACTCGCAGCGCGTCGCGCGCGTCGAGGGAGAAGTGCTGGATTTCTCGGAGGAATGCCGGTGAGCGTTCTCGCGCTCGGACTCGTCCTCCTGCAGGCCGCGGCGGCGACTCCGTCCCCCGCGCCCACGCCCACGCCCTCGCCGCGCCCGTCGGTCGCGGGACCGCGCACGCTCCAGGACGTCGCGCGCGAGCGAAAGCTCGCGGGTGCGCAGAAGGGCAAGGGCTCGCTCGTGACGATCAGCGGCGGTCCGTCCACGGAAACGCCCGCGCCCGCGGGCACTCCCGAAGCCGGGGCCGCGCCCTCCGCCACGCCCGAGGCCGAGGCGTCCACGGCGAGCGTGCGCGTCACGGAGGTCCGGAACGACGGCGTCGTCGACACGACGGGCGGCGTGCGCGTGAACGGGACAGTCCGGAACGGAGGGATCAAGGCGGCGTGCAACGTCGTCATCACGGTCCGGATCATGGACAACAAGGGCATCTACCTCGCGAGCGGACAGGCCGGGCCGGATACGGCCGTGATCCCGCCGGGAGCGGTCGTCAGCTTTCACACGATCGTCCAGGCGCCGCCCGGGGTGCGCGGCGCGCGGGTGGACCCGGACCGCCGGGACGTCACGGACGGGTCGACCACGATGGCCGGGGACTGGAAGCTTCTCGGCGGGACCGAGGCGACCGTGGCGAGCGCGTCCGAGGACTGCGGGCGCTGATC
The DNA here is from genome assembly GCA_016716715.1 of Acidobacteriota bacterium. Lineage (NCBI taxonomy): Bacteria > Pseudomonadati > Acidobacteriota > Acidobacteriota bacterium. The sequence goes on from JADJVE010000012.1 coordinate 40,467, forward strand.
GCGGGGTTCAGCGCGCCGGCGGCTTGCCCTTCGCGAGCGCCTTCTTCGCCTTGATGTAGCTGCTCGAGATCGTCAGCGTCGCGCCGCGCGTGTTCGGGTTGCGGCTGAAGAGGGCCTCGGTCGCTTCCGGGCCGATCGCCTTGTTCTTCCAGAGGAAGTCCTCGATGAACTTGTTGGGCTGCTCGGGCCGGCCCCAGCCGTCGTTGAGGTCCTTGAGGATCCTGTCGGCGGACGCGGGCGAGATCTCGATGTGGACGTCGGAAAAACGGTTGTTCCAGAAGAGGTAGACGATCCGGTCGACGGGCGCGTCGCTCCACGTGAGGTTGTCGTGCTCGAGGCGGCAGAACTTCTGCTCCGCCTGCTCGTCGAGGACCTCCATCTCCTTGGGCGGCTGGTCGCCCCACTTCATGTCGCGGAAGCCCGGCTTCATCCCGCCGCTCGCGCCCGCGCCCTTGCCGAAGAGAGCCATCCCCTGTTCGCCTCCGGTGTGCAGAGGATAACTCCGGGAGGTGGAGGGGTGGCGGAACTCTTCGGCCACCCCCTTCCGGACCGCCTCGTCAGAACGGAGTCGCGAGCTGGTAGGTTCCGTCGTTCGACGTGTTGTCGACCTCGACGGCGTAGCAGACGGCGTTCTGGCCGGCCGTGACGTAGATCCCGCCGTTCGTCAGCGAGCCGGCGTACGAGTACTGACTCCAGCCGAAAGGCGCCAGGGTGAACGTGACCGGGTTGCCGACCGCGAAGTTGCTGGCGTCGAAGGCCTGAAAAGAGATCGTCTGGGAATTTCCGGAGTTGCTCGCACAGCCCACGTTGGTGCGGCGGGACGAGTTCACCGAGACGCCGACGACGTAGCCGGGACGGCTCGGCGTGATGGCCCCGAGATCGTCCGCGAACTGGACCGCCGTGGTGTAACGCCCGTTGACCGTGTCGACGTAGACCTGGGAATTGACGACGAACCGGAGGCTCGTGTTGCCGCTGTCCAGGTCGATCGCCCCGCCTCCGGTGTACCCGAACACGTCGGCCAGGAAGTTGCCGGACGTGACCGTCTCGCCGGGGTGGACCGTGATGAACGCGTGGGCGATCTCACCCGTGGTGTCGCTCAGCCCCGCGCGGATCTGGTAGGTCGCGTTCACGGCGTTGAAAATACTGACCTTCGTTTTGTAATAGGCGCCGAACTGTCCGTTCACGTTCGCCGACGTCGGCAGGAGAAGATGAGACACGGCTCCCACGGCGTTCGGGCGCGGCGCCGCCTCGGCGACACGCGCGGCCGGGCGATCGTCGACGCCGAGCGGCCGCCGGGGCCAGTCCGCCGGCTGGTCACAGAGTGCCGCCAGTGCCATGAACGCGGGCGCCAGAAAAACGAGTTTTCGCATGAAGGCTCCTTCGTTGTAACGAACGTGAAGGGGCCTTGAGGCCCCTTGTCGAGGGGCCTGATGCAAGATCGCGTCCAGAGAAGAAAGTGGTTACGGCTTCGGCTCCGCAAGCCCCCGCTTGACGAGGAGCGGCTCGACGGCCGGCTCCCGCCCGCGGAAGCGCTTGTAGAGGGTCATCGCGTCCTCGGTCCCTCCCTTTTCGAGGATGTTCTTCCGGAACGACGTCGCCGTCGCCTTGTCGAAGATCCCCTTCTCGCGGAACAGCTCGTAGGCGTCGGCAACCAGGACGTCGCTCCAGATGTAGCTGTAGTAGCCGGCCGAGTACCCGCCGCCGGGACCGAAGATGTGCTGGAAGTAAGGGCTCCGATACCGAACGACGATCTCGGGGATCAGGCCGATCTTGCCGAGAGAGGCCTTTTCGAACGCGGCCGCGTCCATCTCCTTCGGCTCGGGCAGGGTGTGCCAGTCCATGTCCAGATAGGACGCCGAGAGGTATTCCGTCGTCCGGAACCCTTCGCCGTACGTCCCGGCTTTCTCGATCTTCTGGACGAGCGCGAGCGGGATCGTCTCGCCGGTCTTCCAGTGCTTCGCGTAGACCTTCAGGACCTCGGGCTCGAGCGCCCAGCTCTCCATGATCTGCGACGGCAGCTCGACGAAGTCGCGCGAGGTGCGGCCCATGGACCGGTAGGTGACGCGCGACACGAAGCCGTTCACCGCGTGGCCGAACTCGTGGAAGAGCGTCCGGACCTCCTCGAGGGAGAGGAGGGCGGGGGCGTCGCCCGCGGGGCGTGTGAAGTTCGTGACGTTCGTGACGATCGGGCGGACGTCCTTCCCGTTCTTGACCCACGTCGAGCGGATCCGGCCGCACCAGGCGCCGCTCCGCTTGCCGGGACGCGGGTAGTAGTCGACCGTGTAGAGGGCGAGGAACGAGCCGTCGGCGTCCTTGACCTCGAAGACGCGGACGTCGGGGTGGTACTTCGGCACGTCGGTCCGTTCCGTGAAGGTGAGGCCGTAGAGCCGGTTCGCCGCGTAGAAGACGCCATCGCGCACGCGGTCAATGGGGAAGTAGGGGCGGAGCGCCTGGTCGTCGAGGTCGAAGCGCGCCTTCCGGACCTTTTCCGAGTAGTAGCGCCAGTCCCACGCTTCGAGCGCGAAGTCCTTTCCGTCGGCCTTGATCGCGGCCTGGAGATCGGCCCGCTCGCGCTTTGCCATCGCGAGGGAGGGCGTCCAGACCCGGTCGAGGAGTCCGTACACCCCGGCCGGCGTCTTCGCCATGTTCTCCTCAAGGACGAAGTCGGCGTGCGTCTTGAAGCCGAGGAGGCGGGCGCGCTCGGAGCGGAGGGCGGCGATCCGGGAGAGGGTGGCCTTGTTGTCGAGGACGTCGCCGTGGTCGCCGCGCGAGGTGTAGCCGTCGAGGATCTTCTTCCGGAGGTCCCGGTTCTCGGCGAACGTCAGGAAGGGGAGGATCGAGGGGGCCTGCGGCGTGAACGCCCACTTGCCCTCGAGCTTCGCGGCTTTCGCGGCGTCGGCCGCCGCCGAGACGAGGGCCGGGGGCAGGCCGGCGAGGTCCTCCTTCCGGTCGATCACGAGCTTGAAGCCGTTCGTCTCCTTTAGAAGGTTGTCGGCGAACTTCAGGCCCAGGACCGACAGCTCCTGGTTGATCTCGCGGAAGCGCTTCTTCTGCCCGGGCGCGAGGTTCGCGCCGCCGCGGACGAAGTCCTTGTAGTGGTCGTCGAGGAGCTTCTTCTGCTCGACGGTGAGCGTCAGCTTCTCGCGCGCCTCCCAGACCGCCTTGACGCGCGCGAAGAGCTTCTCGTTCAGGAGCACGTCGTCGCGGAGGGCGGAGAGCTTCGGCGAGATCTCCTTGTTGATCGCCTGGAGCGCGTCGTTCGTCTCGGCGCCCGTCAGCGTGAAGAAGACGTCGTTCACCTTCGCAAGGGCGAGCCCGCCGTTCTCCAGCGCCTCCAGCGTATTTGCGAACGTGGGCGCCGCGGGGTTCGAGGCGATGGCCTCGACCTCTTTCTTCCGCTCGGCGATCCCGGCCTCGAAGGCCGGCTTGTAGTGCTCGGCCTTGATCCGCTCGAACGGCGGCATCCCGAAGGGCGTCGTCCACTCCTCGAAGAACGGGTTCGAGACGGGCGGGGCCTGCGCGGCGGCGGGGACGGCAACGAGCAGAACGATCAGGGCGACGGCGAGGCGGGAAATTGCGAGCGGCATGGGCGCCAGCCCTCCTTCATTCGGACAATCGACCTACGTTAGCGCCTTCGCGCCGCTCGCGCGCCTGATGCAGATGAAGGGGGAGGGACGAATCGGCCTCTTGTAGGCTCGGAGGTACATGTTCCGTGGACGGACGGTCGCCGCGGCCCTTCTCGTAATTGCGGCGACGGGTGCCGCCTCGGGCCCGCCGGGCGTCCGGTTCCGGACGCTCGCGGAAGGCACAGACGAGGCGCGAAAAACTGGGAAGCCGGCCCTCTACTTCTTCACGGCCGAGTGGTGCGGGCCCTGCCACGACCTGAAGAAGAACGTGTTCGACGTCGGGACGTTCGCCCGGCTCATCGAGGAAAAATACGTCCCGATCGAGGTCGTGGACCGCAGGCGCGAGGACGGCGCGAACGCCCCCGACGTGGAGGCGCTCCGCGTCCGGATGGGCGTGACGGGCTTCCCGACGCTGGCGATCCAGCGGGTCGACGGCAACGCGGCGGTACGACTCGTCGGCTTTGCTTCCCGCGAGTCGTCGCTCAACTTCCTCCGCGACGGGGACCGCCGGCTCCGGGAGGCCGAGGATAGGGAGCGGCGGGCTAAGAAGTAGCGCCGCCGGGGAGAAGGAGACAGGTGGGGCCCCCCAGAAGCGGTGGCGCGCCGCTTGCGCGGTCCTAGTCCTTCAGCACGAACGTCACGCGCATCGTGACCCGATATTCAGTGATCTTTCCCTTCTCTACTTTGACCTTCTGCTCGGCAATCCAGGCGCCGCGGACGTTATTGAGCGTCTTGTGGGCGCGCTTGATGCCGGTGGCGATGGCGTCCTCGAAGCTCTTGGGCGAAGAGGCGACGATCTCGGTCACTTTCGCGACGGACATAGCGGACCTCCTTTGGAGCGCGGAGAGATTTGTTGCGACCATGCGAAGGCAGAGTCGTGTCCGAACCTTATGCCGCCCCGCGCCGGAGCACCTGATGCAGTTGCATCCGGCGCCGGACCCGAGGCCGCGAAGATCCACCTACTTGAAGTACCCGTTCACGTCGAGGACGACGTCGACCGTCCCGGTGCTGTCGTTCTGAATCGTGACCGATTGAGAGCCATCCAGCGACAGGGCCACCAAGAGGTTGTTGGCCCGCGTCCTTCCCGCGTAGAAGTTGAGGACGCTCGTCGGCGGCACCGGCTGGTCGGACGCCCAAGCACGAAGGTCCCCCGGTGCTGAAGGCGAAACGACCGTGATGTTCCCCGAGATGACGAGGGCGTCGGACGGGATGCCGCAGACGCCGGCGAGCGGGAAGTCGCGTGCCGTGATCGGATCGAGTGTGGGTCCCCCAAGAGGGCCGGCCGCAAGGCGCGTGTCAAGAGCGCGGCAGGGAGGCAGGGTGTAAGAAAGCCCCAGAGAGATCCGTCCGATCTTGTCGCCGAGTAACTCCGCGAACCACAGTTCGCCGTCGGGTCCGATGCAGATGCCCTCGGGGACGCTGTTGTCGGTCGGAAGAGGGAACTCGGTGATGACGCCCGAGGTCGTGATGCGCCCGACCTTCGAGGGGCTGGCGTTTATTGTGAACCAGAGGGCGCCGTCGGGACCGAGGCAGATGCCGAAGGGGCTGCCGCCGGCCGGAAGCGGGTACTCCGTGATGTCGCCGGCAGGCGTGATGCGCCCGATCTTGCCCCTTGAGTTTTCCGTAAACCACAGGGCGCCGTCGGGACCGGCGGCAATGCAGAAAGCCCTCCGGCCGATCGGGAACTCCGTGACGACCCCGTCCGTTGTAATCCGTCCGATCTTGTCGCCGAACATCTCCGTGAACCAGAGGTTGCCGTCGGGGCCGGAGGCGATCATCCAAGCCCAGCTGCCGGTCGGCAGCGTGAACTCCGTGATGGTACCGGCAGGCGTTATGCGGCCGATCTTGTCCGCCTGCCTCTCTGTGAACCAGAGCGCACTGTCGGGACCGAGGCAGATGCCGAGGGGGACGCTGCTGGCCGTCGGGAGCGGAAATTCCGTGATTTCGCCGGCAGGAGTTATGCGGCCGATCTTGTTGGCGGCGGATTCGGTGAACCAGAGGTTGCCGTCGGGACCGGCGGCGATTCCGAAAGGGTAGCTGTCGGGCGTCGGAATCGGGAACTCCGTGGCCACGCCATCCCTTGTGATCCGTCCGATGTTGTTGAGGCCGACTTCGTTGAAATAGGCGTTCTCGGTGAACCAGAAATTGCCGTCGGCGCCGGCGGCGATCGAAAAGGGCCGGCTGCGCGCCAGCAGAGGGAACTCGGTGATCGTGACGGCGGCCGCGGCCCGAGGAACGAGGAGCGCCGTCGCCAGCGTGGCTGCCGCCAGAGAGAATGACCGCCCGACCCAGCTCATGAGGCCCCCGCGTTCTGCTCCGCGACCTGTCGAAGGGAGAGTCGTGGTCAAACCTTATGCCGAGCCATGCCGGGGCACCTGATGCAATTGCATTCGGCGCAAGTCCGCGAGGCCGCTCTCGGTTGGCAGGTGAGTGAGTTAGGTGGTACCCCCAGAGGGATTCGAACCCTCGATCTCCACCTTGAAAGGGTGGCGTCCTGGGCCGCTAGACGATGGGGGCACCCGAGGAACGGCGGATTCTAGCGGCTTTTCGGTCCGGCGTCAGTCGGGCTCGACGAACGCCTGCTCGAACCGGCGAATGATGTCGTCGACGCTCGGCTCTGCTTTCGCGGCGTTGCGCGAGAAGACCCCCGAAATCTTCTTCAGGACCGAGCCTTCGCTCTTGGGCTTCTCGAACTGCGCCTCCTTGAGGCCCTGGTGCACCTCGCGCACGACGCGCGGATGCGGCTCGTGGTCGCTTCGGACCGAGTGCTTGAGGAGCTCGGCATTGGAAATCCTCGGGCTCTTGGCCGTCCGCAGGACTTCGAAGGCCTCGGCCGAGGCTCGTAGACGGAGACTCCGTTTCGCCGGTGAAATGACCATGGCTTGTCCTCCGGGGGCAGAACGGGGTTCTTCGGACAGGTTCGACGCGAATGTTACGACACAGACGCGCATTTCGGATCAAGACGGGAACAAAGACGCGCGAAAGAAAATGGTGAGCCGTCTGGGACTCGAACCCAGGACCCCATCCTTAAAAGGGATGTGCTCTAACCAACTGAGCTAACGGCCCACGCGGCGCAGTGTACTCGACGCCCGGAGGCGGGCGAAACCCATTCTCAAACGCCAGGGGTGACCGGCACGTTCGCGAGCCAGGCGTCCAGGATCGTCCCACCGCGGATGATCGTCTCCTCGCGTTTCGGGCCGGTCGAGAGGATCACGACCTTCGCGCCGACGATCTCCTCGAGCGCCGTGACGTACTCGCGGGCCCGGGCCGGGAGGGCCCCCCAGCTTTCGATGCCGACGGTGGACGTCTTCCAGCCCGGGAACGACCGGTAGACGGGCTGCGCCTGCTCGTAGTGGTCGGAGCGCGCCGGGATCTCGCTCACGGCCTTGCCGCCGATCGTGTAGCCCGTCGCGATGCGGATCTCGTCGTGGTCGTCGAGGACGTCCATCTTCGTGAGGGCGATGCCGTCGAGGCCGCACACGCGGACCGAGGTCCTGGCGACGACCGCGTCGAACCAGCCCACGCGCCGCGGGCGGCCCGTGACGGTGCCGAACTCGTTCCCGCGCGTGCGGATCCGCTCGCCGACGTCGTCGAAGAGCTCGGACGGGAAGGGACCGGAGCCGACGCGCGTCGTGTAGGCCTTCATGACGCCGACGACGGCGCCGAGCGCCGACGGAGGGATCCCGAGGCCCGTGCAGGCGCCGCCCGCCGCGCACGAGGAGGACGTCACGAACGGGTACGTGCCGTGGTCGACGTCGAGCATGACGCCCTGAGCGCCCTCGCAGAGGAGCTTCTTGCCGGAGGCGAGCTGCGCGTTCAGCCAGGCGCTCGTGTCCGTGACGTGGCGCGCGAGCTTCTTGCCGCACTCCACGTACGTGTCGAGCGTCTCCTCGATCGGGGCGGGCTCGACGCCGTAGAAGTGCGAGAGGACCGCGTCGTGGTGGGTGAGGACGGGCCGGGCCAGCGCGCGGAAACGGTCGGGATCGACGAGGTCCGCGATGCGCAGGCCGGTGCGGTTCGCCTTCGTCTCGTACGCGGGGCCGATGCCGCGCGACGTCGTGCCGATGTTCGCGCCGCCGAGCGCCTTCTCGCGCGCGCCGTCGAGGAGGGCGTGCGTCGGCAGGATGACGTGCGCGCGGTCCGAGATCAGCAGGTTCTCCTCGATGCGGACGCCGGCGGCGCGCAGGCTGTCCATCTCGGAGATCATCGCGCGCGGGTCGATCACGAGGCCGTTGCCGACGACGTTCATGACGCCGGGTCGGCAGATGCCGGACGGGATGAGGCGGAGCGCGAAGTGCTTCTCGCCGAACTTGACGGTGTGGCCGGCGTTGTGGCCGCCCTGGTAGCGGGCGACGAGGTCGAACGACGGCGAGATGAGGTCGACGACCTTGCCCTTGCCCTCGTCTCCCCACTGGCCGCCGATGATGGCGAGGGCGGAGCCCTTGATGTGTGTCACTTGCGGATTCTACCGGAGGAAAGGAGAGAAGAAAGATTTCTTAGAAGGGTCAGAGGGGCGGGGGGCGCAGCGCGCCGGTGCGAGAATGCGGCATCGTGATTCGACGCATTGAACTGGACGGGGATTCTCTTTCACTCGAAGAACTCTCTCTCGTTTCCCGCGGCGAAGCCGCGGCGGCGCTCGCGCCGCGCGCTGCGGCGCGCGTGGACGCCGCCCGCGCCGTCATCGACGAGGCCGTGGCGGAGGACCGGGTCGTCTACGGCGTCACGACGGGCTTCGGCAAGTTCGCCGACGTCGTCATCCCGCACGCGAAGCTCGGAGAGCTGCAGCTCAACCTCGTGCGGAGCCACGCGGCGGGCACTGGCCCCGCCCTCGCGGCCCCGGCCGTCCGCGCCCTCATGCTCCTGCGCGCGAACTGCCTCGCGAAGGGCTACTCGGGGATCCGGCGCAAGACGCTCGAGCTCGTCCTCGCGTGCCTCGAGGCGGGCGTCCACCCGGTCGTGCCCGAGCAGGGGTCCGTCGGCGCGTCCGGCGATCTCGCGCCGCTCGCGCACCTCGCCCTCGCCTTCGTCGGGGAAGGCGAGGCCGAGTTCCACGGCCGCCGGATGCCGTCCGCCGACGCGCTGCGGGAGGCGAACCTCGCGCCGGCGGTCCTCGAAGCTAAGGAAGGCCTCGCTCTCATCAACGGGACGCAGCTCACGACGGCGATCGGCGCGCTCGCTCTCGCGCGCCTGCTCGACCTCCTCAAGGCGATCGACCTCGTCGGAGCGCTCACGCTCGACGTCCTGAAAGGGGACGGACAAGGCGTTCGACGCGCGCATCCACGCGGCGCGGCCGCATCCCGGCCAGGTCGCGTCCGCCGCGAACCTCCGAAAGCTCCTCGCGAACTCGCCGCTCCGGGAGAGCCACCGCGACTGCGGCGTCGTGCAGGACGCCTACACGCTGCGCTGCATGCCGCAGGTGCACGGTGCCGGGCGCGACGCGGCGGCCCATGCCCGCCGCGTCATCGAGATCGAGATGAACGCCGCGACGGACAACCCGATGGTCTTCGCCGAAGAGGGCGAGCTCGTGTCGGGAGGGAACTTCCACGCGGCGCCCGTCGCACTCGTCTGCGACCTCCTCGCGGCCGCGGCGGCCGACCTCGCGTCGATCTCCGAGCGGCGTGTCGAGCGGCTGGTCAACCCGTCGCTTTCGGGCGACCTTCCGGCGTTCCTCGTGAGGGACGGCGGCTTGAACTCGGGCCTCATGATGATCCACGTGACCGCCGCGGCCCTCGTCTCCGAGGCGAAGGCGAACTCGTTCCCGGCGTCGGTCGATTCGATCCCGACGTCGGCCGGCAAGGAAGACCACGTGTCGATGGGCCCGATCGCCGCGCGCAAATTCGCGCGCAACGTGGACCTCCTCGAGACCGTCCTCGCGATCGAGCTCCTCGCCGCGGGGCAGGCGCTGGACCTCCGGCGCCCGCTCGCCTCATCGGCGCCGCTCGAGGACCTGCACCGGCGCCTGCGCGCGCGCGTGCCGTTCTGGGACAAGGACCGCGCGGCCGCCCCGGCGGTCGAGGGCGCCCGCGCCGTGCTGACCGGCGACCTCGGGCCGATCCTCTCGACGCTCGGCTGAGCGTCAGGGCGCGAGAGCGTCCGCGAGAGCCGACGGAAGCTCGTCGGCGGGGACGGCGCTCTCGTAGAGCGCGAGGGTGGGCAGCGCGGCGAGCGATTCCGGAAGCGCGAGAGAGCGGCGCCGGCTCTCCGCGATTCGGTTCAGGACGAGGCCGGGCTCCGCTGCGCGCGCGGCCAGCTTCGCGGCGAGCTCGGCCGCCGTCCGCAGCGCCGAGGCGTCGGCGGACGAAGCGACGAGGATCCGGCCCTCCGCGAGCAGACGGGCCGCGTCGGCGCTGCGCGCGCGGAAGCCGTCGTAGAGGCCGTCGAACGCGCGAAAGAAGTCCGCGAGATCCGCGAGAAAGCCGAACCCGAGCACCTTGTCGGCCGCGCGCAGCAAGGCCGCGCCGCCGCGCGAAGCTCCCGACAGCGCCTTGCCGAGAAGGCTGTCGGAGCGGAGAAAGAAGCGCAGCGCGTCGTTCTCGAGCAGCTCGACCATGCGGCCGGGGGCCGCCAGGAAGTCGAGGCCGCGCGAGGCCGGCGGCGTGTCGAGGACGACGAGGTCCACGTCCGGGTCGGCCGCGTGCTCGTGCAGAGCCTCGACGCCCATGTACTCGAGGACGCCGGGCAGCGAGTCGACGAGGCCGGAGTAAAGGCGGTTCGCGTGGATTCGCCGGAGCGCGTCCGGGCTCGCGACGCGCGCGAGCAGCCGCTCGAACGTCGCCTTCGGGTCGATCTGGAGGGCGAAGAGCTTCCCGCCGCGCGGGAGGCCCGGGACGCGCACGGCGACGGGCTCGCCGCCGCGGCCGTCGGCGGCGTCGAGGCCGAGAGCCTGCGCGAGGCGCCGCGCCGGGTCGACGGTGAGGACGAGCGCGCGCCGCCCGCGCCGCGCCGCGGCGAGGCCGACGGCGGCGGAAAGCGTCGTCTTCCCGACCCCGCCGGGACCCGTCAGGACGATCAGCTTCTCTTCGTCCAGCCACGGGCGGAGGTCGAGATGCGGAGAGCCGGGGAGGAAGAAGGAGAGAGAAGGAGATTTGCTTAGAGGGTCCCGAGCGGGGGCGCGGCCCGCGCGCTTTGAGGGACCGGCTCGCGAAGGCGCGGGCGATTGAAGATTTTCTTCGAAGGTGGTGAGGAAGGAGGAGAAAAACCCTTCCTCCTCGATCTCGGGTATCTCGACGAGGGGAATGTCCTTCTCCCTCTTAAGCAAAATCTCTTCTCTTCCTCCCCGGCCGACTCTGTTCACCACGACGAGCGCCGTCGCGACGCCTGCGGCGTCGCGCGCCCCGGCGACGAGCTCTTCCGTCTCCTTCGCGGCGAGCTCGGCGGGCTCGGCGACCGCGACGAGAGCCGTCTTCGCCGGATCGGAGAAGAGCGCGTCGACGTCGAGCGCGAGCTTGCGGAGCGGGCCCGCGGGGACCGTCTTCAGGATCGTGCGGGGCAGGGCGAGGAGCGAGAGCGCGTGGCCTGTGGCCGGCGCGTCGAGGACGATGAGGTCGTAGCGCGGCTCCTTCTCCGTGCCGCGCGTGCGCTTGAGAACCTCGCGGATCTTCCCGAGCAGGAGGAGGTCCGGAAGGCCCGGCGTCGCGCGCGTGAAGAATCGGAACGCCGGCACGGCGAGCAGGCGGTCGCCGAGAAGGCGCACGGGCGACACGGCGCGGACGAAGTCGGTCAGGAGTGCGTCGAAGTCGGTCGTGAGCGTCCGGAGGTTGCGTTCGACCTTCGCTTCGGCGTAGCCGCGCTCGTCAAGGCCGAAAAGTCCGGCGGCGTCGCCCCGCCCGTCCGTGGACACGAGGAGAACCGAGCGGCCGGACCGGGCGCCGAGGACGGCAAGGGCGGAGGCGACCGTCGTCTTCCCGACGCCGCCCTTGCCCGAAACGACGAGAACGGTCCGGGTCGCGAGGCGGGGGAGCAGATCCGTCGCGCTCAGGAAGCCTGCTCCCTACGGGCGGAAAAGGGACATAATCGGGCACTCTAGCAGGTGGCGCCGTCCGAGCGGCGCTCCGCGAAAGGCAGACGCAATGGGCGACTCACTCTTCGACCAGATCCGGGCACGGGGCGAAAGCTTTCTGACAGAGGTCTCGAACAACCTGATGGCGAACCCGGCCTTCCTCGAGGTGCTCAAGAAGGGCGTCGCGGCGAAGGAGGAGGTCGACAAGAAGGTGGTCGAGGGCCTCCGCGCGATGAACGTCGTCACGAAGAAGGACCTCCACAGGCTCGAGAACCGCGTTGCGGAGCTCGAGAAGGAGCTCGAGGCCCTCAAGGCCAGGCCCGCGAAGAAGACCGCGCGGAAGAAGTAGGTCATGGCGCGCAAGAACGTCACCGGCGGACGCGTCGTCAGCTTCCCGAAGGCGGGCCCGCCGCCGGCGCGGCGGTCGAAGATCGCCGTGACGGGCGGCGCCGGCTTCTTCGGGTCGCGTCTGGTCCGTTCGCTTCTGCTGCGCGGGGAGCACGAGGTCGTCGTGTTCGACCTCGTCCCGCCGGCGGAGATGCCGGGCGACCTCCGGCACCGCTTTCTCGACCTGAACCTCCCGTTCGCGGACGGGACGCTCTACAAACTCCTCCTCGAGGAGAAGCCCGACGTCATCGTGCATCTCGCGCAGCTCCGGAGCCCCTCGCACCAGTCGACGTACGCGCACGAGCTGAACTCGATCGGGGCCCTTCACGTCTTCGCGGCGGCGGGAGAGGCGAAGGTCCCGCGCGTGATCCTCGGTTCCATGTCGCTCGTCTACGGGGCGCGCGGCGACAACCCGAACTTCCTCACGGAGGAGCACCCGCTCCGCCCCGACCCGCAGGACCGGTTCGTTCAGGACTTCGTCGAGGCCGAGAAGCACGCGCGCGAGCACGCGCGCCGGCACCCGGAGACGGGCGTCCAGATCCTGCGCTTCGTGCCGCTCCTGTCGCCGGAGGTCCGCGACTACCGCGCCAAGCTGTTCGCGTCGCCCTTCGCGTGGACGCTCATGGGCTACGACCCTCTCGTGCAGGCGCTGCACCCCGACGACGCCGTGGACGCGATTCTCCATGCGCTCGACCGCCCCGAGGTGCAAGGCGTGTTCAACGTGGCGCCGGAAGGCATCCTGCCGATCTCGACCGTCCGCCTCTTCTTCGGGTCGCTCGGCGTCCCGGTGCCGCACCCCCTGGCCTACGCGCTCTACGAGGCCGCGTGGCTCGCGGGCGTCGGCATCCTGCCGGGCGTCCATGCGCACTACCTCCGCTACCTCTGCGTCGTGTCGAACGACAAGGCGCGCCGCGTCCTCGGGTTCGCCCCGAGGAAGACGACGCTGGACTGCGCCCTCGAGACCGCGCGCGCGCGCTTCGGCAACGGCCGCCTCGTGGATTTCGACGCGCTCGAGAAGGCGGCGAAGGCCGCGGACTTCGCGTACGAGCGCCGCGTCCACCCGAAGCGCGCCTCCCAGCGCATCCGCCAGGAGGCCGCCTCGTGAGCGCGCGCCGCACCGTGCCCGTCAAGCCGTTCGTCCCCGCCTCCGAGGCGCCGCCGCCGTCCGGAAGCTTCGCGCCCTCGCTCCTCCCGAAGCAGCAGGACGACCTCCTGCAGGCGCTCCTCGGCGAGGCCGCCCGCTTCCTCGACGGGCACCCGGAGTGGAAGGGGCCGCGCGCCGCCGCGGACATCTGGAACCTCTTCCGCCACCGGAACCGCACGCTCTCGCTCGACGACTTCGGCTACGACGAGGCCGCGTCGAAGCCCTGGCAGGAGCTCTACGACTTCCTCTACACCGTGTGGTGGCGCGTGACGCTCGCGGGAGTCGAGAACATCCCGTCTACGGGCCCCGCGCTCCTCGTCGTCAACCACTCGGGCGTCCTCCCGTGGGACGGCGCGATGGTCAAGCGCGGGATCATGCGCGACCACCCGGCCCACCGCGACGCGCGGATGCTCATTCTCGACATGTTCACGACGCTGCCGTTCCTGCAGCCGTGGCTCCGCCACCAGGGCGAGGTCCGCGCCTGCCCGGAGAACGGCGAGCGCCTCCTGAACCGCGGCGAGCTCGTGGGCGTCTTTCCCGAGGGCGTCAAGGGCGTCGGCAAGCTCTTCCGCGACCGCTACCGCCTCGCGCGCTTCGGACGCGGCGGGTTCGTGCGCCTCGCGCTCCGGACGGGGGCGCCGATCATTCCCGTGACGGTCGTGGGCGCCGAGGAGATTTACCCGAACCTCTTCCGGATGGACATCATCGGCAAGCCCCTCGGCCTCCCGTACTTCCCGATCACGCCGTTCTTCCCGGCGTTCGGTCCGCTCGGCGTCCTGCCGCTGCCGACGAAGTGGTGGATCGACGTGGGCAAGCCGATCCCGTTCAACCACGGGCCCGAGGTGGCGGACCGGCCGATGATCGTCAACGAGTTCGCGGACCACGTCCGCACGACTCTTCAGACGATGATCGACTCGCGCCTCTCGCGCCGCGGGAACATCTTCACGGGGGAGTGAGGCTTGGGGGCCGCGTCAGCGGCCGCGGGCCGTCATGCGCTCGAGGTCGGCTTCCAGGACCGCGAGTGAGGCGGCGAGGCGCGTCGGGATCGTGTCGCTCGCGCGTTCGGCGTGGTTCTTCACGCGTGTGCGATCCCGGGCGCAGGCGGGCCTCAGGATGAGTCCGTGTTTTGCGAAGACCTTCTGCAGCCGCTTGAAGTCCGCGTCCAGAGTCGCCATCGTGGAGCGGTAGGCGAACTCGGCGATCCGGATGCGGCCCGACGTGCGCATGATGTTGCGCATGTAGCGCGGAAGGTCCTCGGCCCTGGGCTCGAACACGATGACGTCGGCCTCGGGGTCCTCGCGCCGGTAGCGGCTCAGCCCGTACTTGAGCCGCGAGTGGAGCGTGACGCGGAAAACCTGGTCGAGGATCGTGGGGAGGCCGCGCCGCCGGAGCGACCCGGCCCCGTGCCCGTTCGTGTCGGCCGGATGGAAGCGGATGGGGACGAGCGGGTTCACGCAGATCGTGAGCCCGCAGCGCTCGCGGAGCGCGAGCGAGATGTGGGCGGTCTTGCGCACGCCGCCGTCGATGTAGTCGATGCCCTTGATCCTCACGGGCCGGTAAAGCCCGGGGATCGCGCAGGATGCCGCGACGGCCGTCGAGATGGGAACGTCGTCGTGGCTCGGGCAGCCGAACGCCGTCGTCTCGCCGGAATCGAGGTCGACCGCGACGATCCGGAGGTCTTTCCTGAGCTTCCGGAAGTCGTTCGTGCGCCCTTCCTTCGTGAGCCAGTCGAGCATCCACGCCTCGAGCCCTTCGTTCTGGAAGAGGCCGGACGGGAGCAGCTGGCCGAGGGACACGACGAGATCGGTGAGCGTCGTCTCGTGGCGGTTCTTGTAGAAGTCCCACGCGGAGTCGAGGATCGTGAACGGGGCCTTCGCGAGCCGCGTGCCGATCTCGCCGAGGTTCACGCGGAAGAGCGAGAGGTCGTCGATGTCGGTCCGCGAGCCCGCCGAGCGCGTCGCGTTACGGAAGAGGAGCGACGGGGTCACGCCGTTGGCGAGGAGCGCCGAGATGTAAGCCCCGGCCGAGACCCCGACGAAGACGTCGAAGTCCGTGATCGAGGCGTTCTCGAGCCGGTCCTCGAGGGCGGCGAGCGCGCCGATCTCGTAGATCGCGCCGGTGACGCCGCCGCCCGCGCACACGAGGCCGAGCTTCTTCGTCAGCGGCGGCGGGAAGGAACGGAACCGCTCGCCCGTGCTGGCGGCGGGCGGCGTCCCGGTCTTGGCGCGGCGGGCGTTCATGCGCTCTTAAACGAAAAGGGGCGCCTTCGGAAAGGCGCCCCGAGTGTATCCGATCCCGGCTTGAGCGCTCAGCGAGCGCGGCGGGCCTTCGCGGCCGGCTTGCGCGACTTGAGCGTGTCGATCTTCCTGCCGAGCGTGTCGACCTTGGCGGACAGCGAGCGGAGCTCGTGGCGCGTGGGGACGTTCAGGCGGTGGAGGCCCATCTCGACGGCCGAGCCGACCTTGTCGCCGACCATCTTCGTGACGTCCTCGGCACGGCGGGCGGCCTGCTTGCCGGCCTTCTGGACGCGGGTCTTCACGTCCTTCGTGAGCTTCTCGCCGAGGTCCTTGCCGGACTCGACGACGTCCATGGCGAAGGCGCGCGGGTCCTTCCGGATCGTCTCGCTCTTTTTCGCGAAGTCGCGGGCGGCGACGCGGACCGACTTCTCGGCCTTGACGGCAGCGGTCTTCGCCTTGGCTCCGAGGCGGTCGAGCTCCGTGCCGGCGTTCTTGAGCGCCTGCTGGACCGGGGCGGGGACCTCAAAGGGCAGTTTCGGGGCGGTCTTGCGGTTGGTGGTTCTCATCGGGCTCTCCTTTTGCGGGCTGTTGGAGCGGAGGCGCGGCCGGTTCTGGCGGCAGCGCGCTCGCGCGGGTTTGCGGGAAACGACTTCTTGGCGAGCGACTCGAGCTGGGCGAGTCGGGTCTTGATTTCGGCGACTTCGCGGGCGATTTCGGGCTGACCGCCGAGGCGGCCGCCGAGGTCGCGGACGCTGCCGGTGAGGTCCGCGAGGCTCTCGCGGAACACGAGGCCGACGTCGTCGCGCAAGCGGGTGCCTTCCTCCCACGTCACGCGGCCCTTCTCGACGAGGCCGCCGACGATCTTCTCGATGTCCTGGCGGGCGTCTTCGATCTTTCGGGTGAGGGGCGCGAGCGTCTGGCCGAGCTTCTCCGGGCGGGAGGCGTTGCGGAGACTCTCGGCGACGGAGGTGGCCCCGACGCGCTCGACGGCCCCGGCTACGGTCTCGGCCGCTTCGCTGCCGGCCCGGAGAATCCGCGCGAGCGTGTCCGCCGACGCCGTGATCGGGCCCTTGCCCGACGCGAGGGCGCGCGAGAGGACGCGGGCGGTGATGTCCTCGCCCGTGTCGGCGGCGATGACCTCGATCCGGGCGCCGGTCGAGACGGCGCGGGCGAGGTCCTCCAGCGTGACGAACCGGCGCTCCCTCGCCTCGTAGAGCTTGCGGTTCCGGTAGCGGACGATGCGTCTCACGTCGCTCATGGAGGTCAAGATAACGCGCTGCGTAATTTCTGTCAAGGAGAATCTTGTGCGATGCGTCATCCGGGTCGCCGGGGGCTAACATTCCCCGCGATGTCCGCTCCCGCGTCCGCCCCGCCGTATGCCCCCCCCGCGCTGCCGAAGGGGACCGTCCTGGCCTGCCGGTCGTGGCTCACGGAAGCCCCTTACCGCATGCTGCTCAACAACCTGGACCCCGAGGTCGCCGAGCGCCGCGAGGATCTCGTCGTCTACGGCGGCTCGGGAAAGGCCGCCCGGAACCCCGAGTGTCTCGAGGCGATCCTCCGGGAGCTCCGGCGCCTCGGTGACGACGAGACCCTTCTCGTCCAGTCGGGAAAGCCCGTCGGCGTCTTCCGGACCCACCCCGACGCCCCGAGGGTTCTCATCGCGAACTCCAACCTGGTGCCGAAATGGGGCACCTGGGACGAATTCCGTCGGCTCGAGGCCCTCGGACTGACCATGTACGGGCAGATGACCGCGGGCTCGTGGATCTACATCGGAACGCAGGGAATTCTTCAGGGCACGTACGAGACCTTTGCGGAGGCTGCGCGACGCGATCTCGGGTCGCCGGACGGTTCGCTCGCCGGGCGCCTCGCCGTCACGGCGGGCCTCGGCGGCATGGGCGGCGCCCAGCCGCTGGCCGTCACGATGTGCGGGGGAACGGCGCTCGTGGCCGAGGTCGACGCGGCGCGCATCGACAAGCGCCTCGCCACGCGTTATCTCGACCTCCGGATCGACGGGCTGGACGCGGCGATCGACCGCGCGCTCGCCGCGAAGGACGCGAAGGAGGCGGTGTCGATCGGCGTCCGCGCCAACGCGGTGGATCTCCTCGAGCGGCTTCTGGCCCGCGGGATCGTCCCGGACGTCCTCACGGACCAGACTTCGGCGCACGACGAGCTGAACGGATACGTCCCGCACGGCCTGCCGTACGACGAGGCGCTGCGCCTCCGGACGGCGGACCCCGAGGCCTACCGCCGCCGGTCGATCGCGTCGATGGGCGCGCACGTGACGGCCATGCTGGAGCTCAAGCGCCGCGGCGCCGTGACGTTCGATTACGGCAACAACCTGCGCGCGGGAGCGGTCGAGGCCGGCGTCGGGAACGCCTACGACATCGTCGGGTTCGTCCCGCTCTACATCCGGCCTCTCTTCTGCGAGGGCAAAGGGCCTTTCCGGTGGGCCGCGCTCTCCGGCGATCCCGCCGACATCGCCGAGACGGACCGCACCGTTCTCGAGCTCTTCCCGGAGAACGCCGCGCTCCGCCGCTGGATCACGCTCGCGCGCGAGCGTGTCGCGTTTCAGGGCCTGCCGGCGCGCATCTGCTGGCTCGGCTACGGCGAGCGCGCGAAGGCGGGCCTCGCCTTCAACGAGCTCGTCAGGAGCGGACGCGTGAAGGCGCCGATCGTGATCGGCCGCGACCACCTCGACTGCGGCTCGGTCGCCTCGCCGAACCGGGAGACGGAGGGCATGAAGGACGGGAGCGACGCCATCGCGGACTGGCCGCTCCTGAACGCGATGCTCAACACGGCCGCCGGCGCGACATGGGTCTCGATCCACCACGGCGGCGGCGTCGGGATCGGCTATTCGCTGCACGCGGGCATGGTCGTCGTGGCGGACGGCACGGACGCGGCCGCCGCGCGGCTCGAGCGCGTGCTCACGACGGATCCGGGCATGGGCGTGATCCGGCACGCGGACGCGGGCTACTCCGAAGCGGTGGCGTGCGCGGAGGCGAACGGCATCCCGGTCCCGATGCGCCGGTGAGCGGCCGGACGCGGGCCCGGCTCGCGCTCGGGGCGGGCGCCGCCGCGGGCCTCGCCCTCGCCGCGACGCTCGCCCTGCGTCTCGCGCCCGTGGACGGGGCCGCGATCGCCGCGCGCGCGGACGGGTTCCGGGCCGAGGCCGGCCGTCAGTTCGAGCGGGACGCCGCGGACCTGCGCCGCACGGCCGATCGCGTCCAGGCGTCGCCGGAGTTCTCGTCCATCGTGGACGGCGGCGGGGCCCTCGTGCGGCCCTCGCGCCTCTTCACGCTCCTCGGCGACTCGCTGCCCCGCGAACGCGGGTGGGGCGCCGTCTTCTTCGATGCGTCCGGGCGTCCGGCCGCGTGGGCGGGCGAGGCCGCGGGGCTCGAGGCCGAACGTGGCGCCGCGACGGCGGGGCTCGTCGTTTCCTATCACGTGACGCGCGTCTACGTCGGCTGGGTGTCGCACCGCGGCGAGGGCGGCGCGCGCGGCACGCTCGTCGTGACGCGGCGCTACCCGACGGGGATCCTCCGGCCCGACGTCATCGAGTACCTCGGCCTTCCGGGAGGGCCCACACCGTTGCGCCTGAGGCTGCGCGCCTCCGAGAGCCGGGACCGCGTCGTCACGTTCTTCGTCGAGCCGCCGACTCCGGGCGCCGCGGAGAACGACGTCGCGCGCCGGCGCGCCTTGCCGGCGGCCCTTGCGCTCGCTGCCTGCGCCGCGCTGGTCGGTTTTGCCGCGAGCCATCCCGTGGCGGGCCTCGCGGCGGCCCGCTTCGCGCTCCTTCTCGGCATGCCGCGGGGCGGAGCGGGTCTCTTCGCGCCCTTGCCCTCCGGGGAGGCGTTCCTCGGACTCCTTGCGACGCCCGCGGACGTCCTTCTCACGGGCGTCCTCGCCGCCGCGGCGGCGGGCGCGTTCGCGCGCAGGGCCGCCGTTCCGGGGCACAAAGTCCGGAGCGCGCTCCTGGCCGTGCCTTTCGCCTGTGCGCCGTGGCTTCTCGGCCGATGGGCGGGCGCGACACGCCCCGGACTCTTCGAAGGGATGAGCGTCGTGCCGTCCTCGGCGGGGGTGTTCGCGGAGCAGACGGGCCTGCTCGCGCTTGCGGCAGCCGGGCTCCTCGGGGCCGGTGCTCTCCTGTCCGCGCTCCTGAGGCGCCGGCCGTCCGGCGTGGCCGCCGTGCTCGCGGCGGCCGCCGGCGCGGCCGCCTTCTGGGCGGCGGGCGGACCGGCGGCGGCGCCCTTCGGCCTCCTGGCCGCAGTCCTTGCCGGTGCGGCGCTTGCGCACCGCGCGGTTCCGTCCGAGGACGACGACCTTCTCGCGCGGGTCTCGACCGCCGTCTTCGCGGTCGCGGCCGCGACGCTCCTCCTCGGGGCGGGGCTCGCGGACGGCACGCGGCGCTACGTGGACGGCGCGCTCGTGCGGGCCGAGCGCGCGGTGTCGGGCGACGCGCGCGCCGCGCGCGCCGCGGCGGTTGCGCGCTGGGAGGCGCGCGTGGGCGCGCCGGAGCTCGAGCCCTGGCTGCCCGCGGGAGAGCGGACGCACAACGACGACCTCGCGCGCGCCTTGTGGGTGCGCGGCGCCGACGAGGCCTTCCCGGAGCTCGGCGACATGCTGACGATCCGCAGCCCGTTCGAGTCGACGACGTCCTCGTTCGGCGTCATGCGGCCCGGGAGCCGCGCGCCGGACGCCGTGAGGCCGGTCTCGATCCCGTCGGGCTTCCCGGCGACGTTCCTGCACGTTTCCTGGCCGCGCGAGGCGGACCGCGATCCGCTGCTCTCCTGGGTCGCGTCACGCGAGGTTCCCGACCGTGTCGCCGCCGAGCGTCTCGAATGGGACGCCTCGGGACGGCCGTCCGGCCTGCGCGGCGAGAACGTCGAGCTTCCGTCCGCTTTCCTCGCGGCGGTCCGCCGCGCCGGGAGGGCCGTCGGCACGGCGTCGACGAGCGACGGGCTTCGCAGGATTCACGTCTCCTCGGTCCCGGACGGCTTCGAGGGTTTCGGCGCGCCGGTGGACCCGGCCCTGACCTCTGCGGGCGCGGCGGTCGCCGCCGGCGAAGCCGCACTTGCGATCCTCGTCCCGCTCCTCTTCGCGTTTCGCCCTGCTCGGCAGGACCGGGCACGGGGGCCGCGCTTCTTCGGCACGTTCCGCGCGCGCCTCGTCGCGCTCGTCGTGCTGTTCGGCGTGCTCCCGCTGGCGGCGAGCGTCGTTCTCGTGCGCGTCTCTCTCGCGAACCACGCGACGCGCGAGACGGGCCGGCGCGCGCGCGACCTCGTGACGGAGGGGCGCCGCGTCCTTCAGAGCGGGGAAGAAGGGCTCGCGACGTCGCCCGAGGGAGAGCTGAACCGCGCGGCGGCCGTCATCGGCACGGACCTCCTGCGTTACCGCGACGGGACGCTCGTCGCGGCTTCGCGCGCGCTCCCCGTCTCGGCGGCGATCGCTCGCGAGCGGCTGTCCGCGGCGGTCGCGCAGGGTCTCGCCGAGGGACGCCCGGCCTCCGTGGCCGCGCGCCGGACGAACACCCCCGGCGCGCCGCGCGTCTTCGAGGCCGCCGAGGCCCTATCGCGCGACGGGCGCGACGTCCTCGCGGTCGTCGTCGGGGAGGACGAGGCGCTCCGCTCCGCGGCCGACTCCCTCGTCCTCCTGTCGGTTGCCGTCGCGCTCCTCGCGCTCGGTCTCGGAGGCCGTGCGGCGCTCGCGCTCGGGCAGCCGCTCGAGGACCTCCTCGAAGCGACGGGGAAGGTCGGCGAGGGCCGTGCGCTTCCGCCGATCCGTCGTCCGGAGAACGCCGACCTCGCGCGCCTCGTCGAAGCGTTCGGGCAGATGTCGGCGCGTGTCGAGGAGCGCACGCAGTCGCTCGCACGGGAGCGGGCGTCGGCCGTGGGACTGCTCGAGAACCTCACCGCGGCCGTCCTCCTCTACCGGCGCAGGGACGGGGCGGTCCTGCTCTCGAACGAGGCGGCGGATCAGATCCTGCCGGGCGGGGGTCTCGCGGAACGGCTCGCGGGGCCCGAGTGGGCGCCGCTCCGCGCGGCGCTCGACGCGGCGGTGTCGCGCCCGTCGCCCTACGAGACGCGCGTCGCGGTGCCGGGTGCGGCAGGCGAGCGCCTTTTCCGCATCGCGATCGTCACGCTGCCGGAGGACCTCGAGGAGGGGCGGACGATCCTGCTCCTCGAGGACCTCACCGAGTTCACGCGCGCCGACCGCCTTGCCGCGTGGGTGGACGCCGCGCGGGCGATCGCGCACGACATCAAGAACCCGCTCACGCCGATCCGCCTCGCGGCGGAGAGACTGGGAAGGCTCGAGGAGCGTCGCGACCCCCCGCCGCCGGGAGCGTTTGCGGAGATCTCCGCGAACATCCTGAGGCAGGTCGCGATCCTCACCGAACGCATCGGGAGGCTCGGCCGGTTCGGAGATCCCGCGGCGCTGGATCGCCGGACCCTGGACGCCGTGGCGGTTCGCGCGCTCCTGGAGGAGGTCGCGGCCGACTTCCGGGCCCACGAGCGCCTGACCGTGGCGGTCGACGTGCCGGCCGGGCTGCGGCCGCTCGCCGCGGACAGGCTGCTCCTGCGCGACGCGCTCACGAACTTCCTCGTCAACGCGGCCGAGGCCCTCGCCGAGCGCGGCGGCGCGATCGTTCTCTCGGCCTCGAACGCCGCGCTTTCCGGGGGCGCCGCGGGCGTGCGCTTCGCCTGCGCGGACGACGGGCCGGGCGCGCCGGAGGGCGCCGCGGAGCGGCTCTTCGAACCCGCGTTTTCCACGAAGGCGCGCGGCTCCGGCATGGGTCTGGCCGCCGTGCGCAGAACCGCAGAGCGGCACGGCGGGGAAGTCTTCGCCGAGGCCGGGCCCGGCGGGGGACTCGTGATCGGCTTCACGCTGCCCGCGCTATCATCACCGGCGTGAAGAGCGGTTCCCGACGCCGCGGCGCTCGCGTCGCGTTTCGGACGGGCGTACCGCCTGCCGCGCGTCTCGCCGTTGCGCTTGCGTTCTCTCTGCTCTTCTCCGGAGCGTGCCGGAAGAGTGTGGAGCCGGCCGACGCGCCGCCCCAGCCCCCCGGAGCGGCCCGCACCGACGCCCTGTTTCTCTCGGAGGCTCCGGCGTACGTTCCGGACGAGGCGGACGCCGAGCTCTCGGGGATGGGGATCTCGCGCGTCTACGTCGTGGCCGCGACGCTCGGACGCGACGGCCGCGCGACTCCGGCGCCGCCGCCGCCCACCCCGCTGAAGCGGCCGATCGTGCTCGTCCTGATGGGCTCGGAGGATGCCGCTTCCGCGCTCACGGGTCGCGGCGCCGAGGCCGGGGCCGAGTGGGCGCGGGCCGTCGCACGCGTGCTCGCCGATTCCAGGAGCTGGGGCCGCGTGGCGGGCGTGCACGTGCACATCTGGCCGACCCCCGAGCAGGCAAAGGACCTCGCGGCCGCACTCGCCGCGCTGAAGAAGTCGATCGGGGGGGCCGCGGTGTCGGTGACGCTTCCGGCTGCCGGCGAGCCGACGGCCTGGAAGCCGCTCACGGGCGCCGCCGACGAGGCGCTCGTCTTCGCATTCGGGCGCCGGCCAGAGCTCGGCGGGCGGATCGTGAGCGAGATGCCCGAGGACAACGCGAAGATCTTCCCGATTCCGTTCCGTCTCCTCGTCGCGTTCGGCAGCTACGGCCGCGCCGGAGACGGGGCGAGCTTCACCGGCCCGATCCTCGCCGACGGAAAGATCGACGAGCTGTCGGAGGATCGCGGGCTCGACTTCGAGTTCGGTCAGCAGGTGTTCTCCGCCGATCCGGGGACCGTCTACACGTTCAAGCCGCGGCCGGGCGCGCGTTCGTCGCTCACGGCGGCCGGCGGCTGGGCCCGATTCCAGATCCCGACGATGGCCGAGGGGCTGCGCTCGCTCGCCGCCGCGGGCCGCTGGGCGGCGCCGCGGTATCTCGGGCGCGTGTTCCTCGTGGGCGGCGTCCCGAAGGACGGCTCGCTCGTGGGCTACGCGGCGGTGCGGGCGCTCCTCACCGGCAAGCCGCTCGAGCCGCGCCTCGCGGTGGAGGTTGCGCACATGGGGTCCGGGCACGGCTGGGCCGAGGTCACGGTGACGTCCACGAACCTGGGGCCGACGCCGACGGACCTCTCGCACTACAACAGCTGGGTGCAGCTGCGCGTCGAGGGCGGCACCGTCGCATCCGTGCGCCCGGGCGACTTCGACCGGTACGAGCAGCTCACGTCCGAGGCCGAGGGCTTCAAGCCGACGACGTCCAGCCGCGCCGTCGTCTGCCGGCTCTTCGAGAACATCTTCGCGCCGGGCGAGGTGGACGTCTCGGGTCCGATCCGCGTCGTCGGCGCGCACCCGCGGGTCTTCGCGAGCTGGCACCTCACCCTTCCGGACGGCAAGGTCCTCGACGGCGCCGAGGTCGAGGCGCCGGTGAACGTGGCGCCGCCGAAGATGGCGCCGTCGAAACCCGCGCGCCGGCGTTAGGCCAGAGCGCGCTCCTTCAGCGCCTGCTCGGCCAGCCGCACGGCGAGGATCGCGCCGCCGCGCCGCAGGTGGTCCGAGGCCAGGGTGAGGCACACGCGTCGGCCGGAAGAATCCACGCGCAGGACGAGGGTTTCGTCGCGCGCCGCCGACTCGACGGAGCCCGAGAGGTTCTCGGGATCGACGACTTCGAAGGCGTCCTTGCGGGCTGCGAACGCGGCGAGGAGCGCGGCGGGCGCCGGGGCGTCGGCGCCCAGACGGAGCTCGAGCCGCAGGAGATGGCCGTGAAACACGCCCGCGCGGGCCGAAAGGACTCCGAGCGGGAACGGCCGGCCGAGGAGCGCGGCGACGTCCGCCGCGACACGGCTCTCGAAGAGATCCGTATCGGCGGGGACGAATGCGTTGAACGCGGCCTGGGTTCCGAAGGCGACTTTCGGGACCGGACGGAACGCCGCGAGCGCCACGGCCTGCTCGAACAGCTCGTCGAGCGCGGCCTTGCCGAGCTCGCTCGCGGGCCGGTCGATCGCGGCGGTGGCCTCGGCGACCGGTGCGAGGGCGTCGACCACGGCGATCGCCTCCGCGAGGACGAAGGCCACGGGGTGCGGCGCGGCGAGGACGTTTCCCGCCGGGAGGGTGCGCGGAGCGCCGTCTTCAGACGGCACCGCGAGCGTGCCTTCGTGCCGGACGCCGGAGAGGTCGATCGCGAGGCAGGAGTCCGTGCGGGTGGCGAGGAAGCGTTGCGTGTCGGCGGCCGACCCGCACAGGAACGCGATCCTGCAGGTCTCGAGCGCATCCGGAGTGAGAGGCGCGACGAAGGCCACCTCGTCATCGTCCGCGGTCAGGAGCCCGCCCGGCTGCGGGGTCTGGTGGAAGAGGTGGATCTTCGCGGCGGGGAAGTTGCGCTCCTTGAGCACGGCCTTCACGTCGCGGCCGAGGAGCGTCGTCGGCTCGACGAGGCCGACGGAGATTCCCGCGGCCTTCATCACGCGGCGCTGTCGGCCGGGCGGCGCCGGAACAGTCCGGCGAGCCGCGCGATGGGCGCCGACGCGGCGTACGTCGCGAGAAGGCCCGCCAGAGCGTACTGGCGCAGCCACCAGATGAGGGCGAGGGCCGCCGCGAAAAGCAGGAAGTAGAGCCGGCCGCGGCGCGACTTGATGTCGAGATCCTTGAATGACCGGTAGCGGAACGTCGAAACCATGAGGAACGCGAGCGCCGCCGTGACGCCCATGAAGACGGCGCGGAGCGGGTCCGTGAGGTGGGAGGACGGAACAGCCCAGATGAGGCCGCAGAGCGCGCCCGCCGCGGACGGGATCGGAAGCCCGACGAACCACCGCTTGTCCACGACGTGGATCTGGACGTTGAAGCGGGCGAGGCGCGAGGCCCCGCAGACCGCGAAGAGGAACGAGACGAGGAGGCCCGCGCGGCCGAAGGAGGAGAGCCCCCAGTTGTAGACGAGAAAGGCGGGCGCGACGCCGAAGGAGACGACGTCACAGAGGGAATCCAGCTGCTCGCCGAACGCGGAAGTCGTTCCGGTCAGCCGGGCGACGCGCCCGTCGATCCCGTCGAAGAATCCCGCGACGAAGATGAGGATCGCCGCGGTCTCGAACGCACCCCTCGCGGAAGCGTCGAGCGAGAGAAAGCCGCAGAAGATGTTGCCCGCGGTGAAAAGCGCGGGCAGCACGTAAACCCCCCGGCGAACCCCGCGGCGCGGGGCGATCGAAGGGGAGTCGGCCAAGGGAAAGCCTAGTGCGCGGAGACCCGCGCCCGATGTTCGCGCGCGATCTCTTCCATGCGGTCCTTCAGGTGGAGCTTTTCCTTTTTCAGCCGCTTTTCCTCGATCTCCTCGTCCGTGGAGAGGAAGGTCTTGGACGCGAGCTCGGCCAGCCGGCGTTCGTGGTCGTGGTGGTTCTTCAGAAGGTTCTTGAACTCGTCGTTGTGGCTGGCCAGTTCGTGCTTGATTTCCTCGGTCAAGGACTGCATCGCCACCTCCTCAAATCGGAATCCCGGGTGAACCCGGAGTCGCGAGTCTGTATTTTCATGATGCGCGCCGTCAAGAAGCCGTTTTCCTCATGTCCCGGACCAGAACGAGGGCGTCTTCCCCGTCCAGGTAATAGCGGCTCCTCCGTCCGGCCTCCCGGAAACCGAGGCGGGCGTAGAAAGCCCGCGCCGCGCGGTTCGAGACGCGGACCTCGAGGTAGATCTCCTCGACGCGGGCGGCCTCGGCGAATCCGAGAACCTCGTCCATCAGGTACGACGCGATGCCGCTGCGCCTGTGCCTCTCGCTGGTCGCGATCTTGTTGACGTGGAGCTCGCCCGCGGCGAAGGCGCAGAAGACGTAGCCTGCGAGGTCGCCTCGCGGGCCGATCGCGACCCTGTTGAAGCGGTGCGCGGCGCCGATCTCGACCTCGAAGTACTCGCGTTTCCAGGGCACCGGGAAGGCCGCGCGTTCGAGCGCGGCGATCGCGTCCAGGTCGACCGCGTGGGCGTCGCGCGTCGTGATGGATTCGGCCAGCGCGCTCACGGCACCCCGAGCTTTTCTTCGGCCGCGCTGCGGCGGCCGTAGACGATTCCGCCGGAGAATTCCGGCCCGGCGGCGGCCGCGACACGCGCGGCCGCCGAGGCGAGCGGCAGGCCGGCGAGCGCGAGGTCCACGACCGGGACGCCCGCGGCGGCCGCTGCGGCGAGGACCTCTTCGCGAGGGCGCGGGGCCGGCTCTTCCGCAAGGCGGCCGGCGCCGCGGCGGGCCGCGTGGACCTCGCCCCGGCCGGCGTCGAGGACGAAGAGGACGTCGGCGGGCTCGGGAAGGGCCGACGATGCGGCGCGGAACGTCGGGACGAGGACGAGCGGGATCCCCCGGGCGCGCGCGAGGCCGCGCGCGAAGGCCATCCCGGCGCGCAGGCCCGTGAAGGACCCGGGGCCCGAGAGGACGGCGACGCGGTCGAGGTCGGCGACGGCGAGGCCGGCCCCGGCGAGCGCGGCGGCGACGGCGTTCGGGATCGCCTCGGCGGCCGCGGCGGGCAGCGCGGTCACCGGGCCGCGGCCGGCCTCGTCCGCGACCGCCAGCGCGGGTCCGGGAGAAGCCGAATCGAGCGAGAGGACGCGCATCAACGGGGGTTGCGTCGATGCTAGCATCCCCGACCTCCGATGCGCGCGACGCCCATGCTCGAGCAGTACTGGGCACTGAAGCGGGAAGCAGGAGACGCGATCCTCCTCTACCGCCTCGGGGACTTCTACGAGATGTTCTTCGAGGACGCCGAGATCGCGGCTCCGCTGCTCGGTCTGGTGCTCACGGCCCGCCACAAGGACTCGGACATCGAGGCCCCGATGTGCGGGATCCCGCAGCACGCTCTCGAGACGTACCTCGCCCGCCTCGTGACGGCGGGGAAGAAGGTCGCGATCTCCGAGCAGACCGAGGCGGCGGCCAAGGGCCGAGCCCTCGTCGCCCGGAAGATCGTCCGCGTCGTCACGCCGGGGACGATCGTCGACCCCGAGCGCCTCGACGCGCGGCGCGCGAACGAGATGGCGGCCGTCGCCTGGGACGGAGCTGGCGCGGCCGTGTCCTCGCTCGACCTCTCCACGGGCGATTTCTCCGTCCTTCCGCTGCGAGACGCGAGCGCGGTCTCCGAGTGGCTCCTGAGGCGCGCGCCGCGCGAGCTCGTGGTCTTCCCGTCGGACCGCGAGCGGGCCGAGGCGCTCCTCGGGGCCCTGCGCTCCGGCTGGGCGGATCCGCCCGCGCTCTCGACGCTCGCGTCGGAATCGCCGCGCGGCGCGAGCGCGTGCGAGCTGTTGAAGCGCCATTTCAGGACCGCGACTCTCGAGCCGTTCGGGCTCGGCGAAGGCGGCCCGTCGGTGGACGCCGCGGCGGCGCTTCTCTCGTACGCGCGCACGACCCAGCGCGCCGACTGCGACCACGTGCGATCGCTGAGGCGCGAGGCCGAGGGCGACGGGCTCGTCGTCGACTCGGTGACCGCGGGTCACCTCGAGCTCTTCCGCTCGGCCCGGGACGGAAGCGCGGACGGCACGCTCGTGTCGCTCCTCGACCGGACGGGCACGGCGTTCGGGGCGCGGACGCTGCGCCGTCTGCTCGAGCGCCCGCTCGGGAAGATCCCCGAGATCGAGGGCCGCCTGGACGCCGTCGAGGAGCTCACGGCCGACGCGGCCCGGCTCGAGGCGCTCGCGAAGGGCTTTCGCGAGATCCCCGACCTCCCGCGCCTCGTCTCGCGCCTCGCGGTGGGCGCCGGCACGCCCCGCGACCTCGCCTCGCTCGCCGCCGGGCTCGTCCGGGCGGCCCGCCTCTCCGGGACGCTGGACGGCGTTTCCTGCACGCTCCTCGCGCCGGGCGGCGACGCCTCGCCCGACGGCGTTCCCTTCGGGCTGGGCGAGTCCGTTTCCGCGCGCCTCGTCGCCGAGCCGCCGCTTTCGGCGAAGGAGGGCGGACTCTTCCGCGACGGCGTGGACGCGCAGGTGGACGAGATCCGCACGCTGCGGCGCGAGTCGGCGACTGTTCTCGCCGCGCTCGAGGCCGGCGAGAAGGCCGCGCGGGGGATCCCGACGCTGCGCGTGAAGTTCAACCAGGTCTTCGGCCACGTGTTCGAGGTGCCGGGCGCCGCCCGCGCGAAGATTCCCGAAGACGCGCTCAAGCGCCAGACGCTCGCGAACGTCGAGCGCTACGCGACGCCCGCGCTCGTGGAGGTCGACGAGAAGCTGCGGTCGGCCGACGCCCGCCTCGCCGCGCGCGAGCTCGAGCTCTTCCAGAATCTCGTCGCCGAGGTCGTCGTGGAGTCGGGCCGCATCCTCGCGGCCTCCGCGCGCCTCGGGCTCCTCGACGCGCTCGTCTCGTTCGCGCGCGTCGCCCGTGCCGCCGCCTGGACGCGGCCGCGCCTCGTCGAGGAGCCGATTCTCGACGTGGAGGGCGGCCGCCACCCGGTCGTCGAGGCGCTCCGCCCGCGCGAGCCGTTCGTCCCGAACGACGCGAGCCTGGGCGGCGAGGGGGCGCACGTCGTCGTCCTGACGGGCCCGAACATGGGCGGCAAGTCGACGTACCTGAGGCAGAACGCGATCCTCGTCCTCCTCGCGCACGCCGGCTCGTTCGTGCCGGCCGCGTCCGCGCGCGTCGGGCTCTGCGACCGCATCTTCACGCGCGTGGGCGCGTCGGACTCGCTCGTCCGCGGCGAGTCGACCTTCCTCGTCGAGATGGCCGAGACGGCGCACATCCTGCGGCACGCGACGGAGAGGAGCCTCGTGATCCTCGACGAGATCGGACGCGGCACGTCGACGTTCGACGGCCTGTCGCTCGCGTGGGCGATCGCCGAGCACCTCCACGACACCGGCGCGCGGCGCGTCCTCTTCGCGACGCACTACCACGAGCTGACCGAGATGGCGCTCGTGAAGCCGGACGTCGTGAACCGCACGATGACGGCGAAGGAGTGGAACGGCGAGGTCGTCTTCCTCAGGAAAGTGAGCGACGGCACGGCCGACCGCTCGTACGGGGTGCAGGTCGCGCGGCTGGCGGGAATTCCGGAGCCCGTCCTCGTCCGGGCGCGCGAGATCCTCGGCAACCTCGAGCGCCACCAGCTCGACGTCGGCGGGCGGCCCGTGCTGGCCGAGCACGCGGGCGCGCCGCCGCAGAAGAACGCGCAGCTCGACCTCTTCCGCGGGCAGGGGGAAATCGTGCTCGACACGATCGGCAAGGCCGAGATCGACGCGATGACGCCGCTGGCCGCCTTGCAGCTCCTGGCCTCTCTTCAGCACCGGCTGAGGGGGGAAGATTGAAGAAGAAAGACAGAAAGAGAGAAGAAGAGATTTTCTTAGAAGGTGAAGAGGGCGATGGCTGGGGCTGAGCGCTTCGTGTTCGGGCTGCGTGGCCCCGCGCTGGAGGCGGACGAGCGCGCGTTTTTCGCGGCGCACCCACCCCTCGGCTTCCTCCTATTCAAAAGAAATCTTCAATCACCTTCGCAAACGGTCGAGCTGCTGGAGGCGTTGAGGGGGGTCGCGCCGGCCGCGGGCGCGGCCGGCGCCCCGCCTCTCCTCTTCGTCGACCAGGAGGGCGGCACCGTCGACCGCCTCGGCCCGCTCGTCGGCGTGCCGTTCGCCTCTGCCGCCGCCTGCTCGGAGGCGGGGACGGACCGCATCCACGAGAACGCGTACCTCATGGGCCGTGCCGCGCGGATGCTCGGTTTCGACGTGGACTTCGCGCCCTGTCTCGACCTCGGGCAGCCCGGCGCGGGCGCCGTCGTCCTCGAGGGCCGCTGCTTCGGCTTCCACGCCGAGGACGTCGTGATCGGCGGGATGGTCTTCCTGCACGGCCTCGCACGCGCGGGTCTCGCGACGTGCGTCAAGCACTTCCCGGGACTCGGGCGCGGCGCGGTCGACTCGCACGCGAAGCTGCCCGTCGTGGACGCGCACGACGTCGACCTCATGGTCACGGACATCGCGCCGTTCACGAAGCTCGCCCGCGGCGCGGACGGCGTCATGGTGGGCCACGCGGCGTACCCCGGGTTCGAAAACGGCGCGCTCGTGCCGGCGTCGTGCTCGCCGAAGATCCACTCCATCCTGCGCGGCCCCGTCCGGTTCGACGGCGTCGTCTACTCGGACGACCTCGAGATGAGCGCGCTGGAGGGAACGCTGCCCGAGCGCGCCGAACGCGCTGCCGCGGCCGGCTGCGACGCCGTGATCCTCTCGAAGACGTTCGAGGCGTACGAGGAGGCGGTGGCCCGCGTGGCCGCTCTCGGCCCAGATCCCGCGCGCGACGAGCGCTTCGCCGCCATCCGGCGGCGCGTCGCGGGCGCACCGCGCCCGCGGTTCACGGAAGAGGCGTGGGCGAAACTCGCGGAAGAAGCCGCAGCTTTCGCCGAGCTGATGGCCAGGCCAAGAGAGAAGAGAAGAGACGAGGACTTCGGAAGATTCTCTTAGACCGTGAAGAGGGCGGGCGCCCGGGGGGCCGCCGGGGCGGGCCCGGGGCCGGCGGGGGGGAGCCGGGCCCCCCCAAAAAAGCCCCCGTGGGCGGGGGGCCGGGGATGCGGGCCGGGGCGCCGCGCGGCGGCGCGGCGGGGGGGGGCCGCGGGGGGGGCGGCCCCCGCGCCCGCCGCGGGGGCGCCGGGGCCGGGGGGGCCGGGGGGGGGGGGGGGGGGGGGGGGGGGGGGGGGGGGGGGGGGGGGGCGGGGGGGGGGGCGCCCGGGGCGGCCGCCCGCGGCGGGGGGGCCGGGGGCCGCGGGGGCGCACAAGCGGGGGAAACCGCGGGGGGGGCGGGGGGGGGGCGGGGGGGGGGCGGGGGGCAAAAAAGGCGCGGGGAAGGGGGGGGGGGGGGGGGGGGGGCGGGGGGGGGGGGGGGGGGGGGCGGGGGGGGCGGGGGGGGGGGGGGGGGGGGGGGGGGGGGGGGGGGGGGGGGGGGGGGGCGGGGGGGGGGGGGGGGGGGGGGGGGGGGGGGGGGGGGGGGGGGGGGGGGGGGGGGGGGGGGGGGGGGGGGGGGGGGGTCTCCCTAGAACGGGACGTCGTCGTCCGCGTCGCCGCCCTCGGGAGCGTCCGGCGTCGCCGCCGCCGCCCGCTCCCGCTCCGGCGCCCGCGCCGTCGGGCCTGCCGCCGAGCATCTTCATGTCACGGGCCTTGATCTCGGTGGCGTAGCGCTTCTGGCCCGTTTCCTTGTCGTCCCACGTGCGCGTCTGGAGCGCGCCCTCGATGTAGACGAGGCGGCCCTTGGACAGGTAACGCTCGCAGATGCCCGCGAGCTTGTCGAAGGCGATGACCGTGTGCCACTCGGTCTTCTCCTGCTTCTGCCCGCTGGTGCGGTCGTTCCACGTCTCGGTCGTGGCGATTCTCAGGCGCGCGATCGGCACGCCGCCCGTCGTGGCGCGCATTTCCGGGTCGGCCCCGAGATGGCCGATGAGGATGACCTTGTTGACGGATCCAGCCATGAAATCTCCTCCGATCGGCCCGGATCCTACAATCCCTCCGGCTTGAGCGACACGCGGAAACTCGTCCGGTCGACCTGGGGCATCACCGCGTGGACGGTGGTCTCCAGGCTGGCGGGCGTCGTACGGGACGCGACGATCGCCCGGTTCCTCGGCGCCTCGGCCCTGTCGGACGCGTTCTACACGGCGCTCCGGATCCCGAACACGATCCGGGCGGTCGTGGGGGAGGGGGGCCTCCCCGCCGCGTTCGTCCCGATGGCGAAGAAGGTCGAGCGCGAGCGCCCCGGCGAGGAGGGCGTCTACGCGGGCCGGATGCTCGTCCTGCTCTTCTGCGTGCTCGTCGGGATCGTGACGCTCGGCGTCCTCTTCGCCGGGCCGCTCGTCGGCCTCTTCGCGGGCGGCTTCAAGGCGACGCCGGGAAAGTTCGAGCTGACGGTTCTCCTGACGCGCTGGATGTTCCCGTACGTCCTCCTCGTCTCCGTCGCCGCCCTGCTCGAGGCCTTCCTGAACTCCAAGGGCTTTTTCCAGCTTTCGGCGGCGACGCCCATCGCGTGGAACCTCGCGATCGTCGCGGCGGCGTGGGGCCTCGCGCCCGCGGGCGTGCCGGCCGTCGCCGCGCTGACGGGCGGCGTCCTCGTGGGCGGCGTCCTGCAGGTCGCGCTGCAGGGACCGGCCGTCCGGCGCCTCGGCCTGAGGTTCTCGGGCTCGCCGTTCGGCGACCCGGAGGTCAAGCGCACGGCGCTCATGATCGCGCCACGCCTCTACGGCTACGGCGTCGGGCAGCTGTCGCTCGTCATCTCCACCCGGACCCTCGCCGCGCTCGGCGACGCGTTCGTCACGTACAACTACTGCGCGTTCCGCCTCGTGGACTTCGTTC
This sequence comes from Acidobacteriota bacterium, assembly GCA_016716715.1. Taxonomy (NCBI): domain Bacteria; kingdom Pseudomonadati; phylum Acidobacteriota; species Acidobacteriota bacterium. Next base: position 73,103 of record JADJVE010000012.1, read on the forward strand.
TTGGCGGCTTCGTCGTCTCGCTCACGCGGACGGTCCTGCCGGCCCTCTCGGACCAGGCGTTCGAGAAGGACCGCTCGGCGTACAAAGCGACCGTCGCGTTCGCGCTGCGGCTCATCGGGTTCGTGACGATCCCGTCGATGGTGGGTCTCATGCTTCTCGCCGCGCCCATCGTGGACCTCATCTTCCGGCGCGGCCGGTTCGCGGAAGGCGACGTCGCGAAGACGGCGCTCGCGGTCGTGTTCTTCGCGGTCGGCCTCTACGCCGCGGCGGGCGTGAAGATCGTGACGCAGGCGTTCTACGCGCTCCACGACACGAAGACGCCGGTGATCGTCGCGACGTTCGACCTCGCGGTCTTCTGGGTGCTCTGCGTGTGGCTCGCGAAGCCCATGCAGCACGCCGGGGTCGCGCTCGCGACGTCCGCCGGGTTCTGGATCAACTTCCTCGTTCTCCTTGCCCTGCTGTGGCGGCGGATGGGCTCGCTCGGCGGCCGCACCGTCGTCTTCTCGCTTCTCCGCCTCTTCCTCGCAAGCCTCGCGATGGGCGGCGTCGTCTGGTTCCTCGCGCACCGCGTCTTTCCGTACGACGCGGGCTGGGTCTTCCTCGCGCGCGTCGGCTGGGTCGCGGGCGCGGCGGCCACCGGCGCGGCGGCGTTCCTCGCCTTCGCCGCGCTGCTCAGGGCGCCGGAGCTGGGCGAGGCGCTCGGGGCTCTGCGGCGGAAGAAGCTGCCCGTTTGACGAAGACGCTTAGGCCATATATGGTTGCCATATGGCCCTCAAGACGACCGTCTACCTCGACGAGGCTGACTACCGGCGCCTGAAGGCGATCGCACGGGCGGACGGGCGGGCGCCCGCCGAGCTCGTCCGGGAGGCAGTTGCCGAATACGCGCGCCGGCACGGAAAGCGCCGCCTGCCGAAGAGCCTCGGCGCCGGCCGCGGGCGCCGGGACGATCTCGGGACGCGCGCCGAGGAGTCCCTCGCGGGCTTCGGCCGCTCCTGATGATCGTCGCGGATACGGGGGCCGTCTACGCGCTGATCGACTCGCGCGAGCGTCATCACGCCGTCCTCCGAGGACTCTTCGAAAAGGACCCGGACGCGTGGGTCATCCCGTGGGCCGTACTGCCGGAGGTCGACTACCTCGTCGCGAAGCATCTCGGTGCGCGCGTCGAAGAAGAGTTCCTCGAAGACCTCGCCGACGGCGCGTTCGCCGTCGCATGGGGCGACGAGAGAGACCTCGTCGAGGCGCGCCGGATCTGCCGTAAGCACCGGGACCTCGACATGGGCCTCGTCGATGCGTGTGTGATGGCAGTCGCCGAGCGACTCAGAGCGACGGCGATCGCAACCCTCGACGTGAGGGATTTCGGCGCCGTGTCACTGAAGGGCGCTCCGAAGCTCTATCCCCGGGATCTCTGAAGTCGCCGGCCTAGATCAGCTCGAGCGGGATCGGCGCGAAGCAGACGACGAAGATCAGGAGCACGGCGGCCGCCACGAGCTTCCTGCGGAAGTCGAGCGGGGAGTCCTCGTCGATCACCGGCGGGTGCCTGAGCCCCGTGAAGAGCGTGAACGCGACCCAGATCCACCAGCCGGGCCACTGCAGTCCCATGAATGCGAGGACGATGAGGAGCGGGATCGCGATCGTGCGCTGGTGCCTGCCGAAGACCGCGTAGAGCGCGTGCCCCCCGTCCAGCTGGCCCAGTGGGAGCAGATTGAGGGCGGTTACGAAGAGGCCGAACCACGCCGCGATGAAGACGGGGTGCTCGACTGCGTCGACGCTCGTGAACGTCGTCCCGAGGACCATCTTCTGGAAGAGCGTCACGAGGAGCGGATAGCGGAAGAGGATCGTGCCCTCGGAGAGGACCGACGCCGGGTTCGGACGCGTGTGCGCGATGCCCCAGGCAAGGAGCGGCAGGGTCACGACGAAGCCGGCGATCGGGCCCGCGACGCCGATGTCGAACAGCTTCTTCTTGTCGGGGATCTGCTGGCGGATGCGGATGAAGGCGCCCATCGTGCCGACGAGCGACGGGAACGGGATGAAGTACGGCGGCGACGCGTCGATCCCGTAACGGCGGCACATCAGGTAGTGCCCCATCTCGTGCGCGAGGAGGATCAGGAGAAGCGGCACCGAGAACGTGATCGCGCCCCTGAAGAGCGCGGCAACCGTTGCGGCCGTGTCGGCGCCCGGCGTCAGGAGGCTCGGGCGGAAGTTCACGGCGAAGTTGGCTCCGACGTACGTCGTCGTCCCGAACGTCAGGACGAGAAGCAGGATGTGCAGCCACCAGCGCTCGCGGCGGCGCAGCGGGGGGGGCGGCGCCCAGGCCGAGCCGTCGGCCACGTCAGGTGCGGGTGGCGGGGGCGGCGGGGGCGTCGTGGGCGGGCTCCTTCGAGTCCGGCTCGAGCGTGCCGGTCATGTCGCGGAGCTCCTTGCCGGGCTTGAAGCGGATCGTGAATCCGGGCGGAATCTGGACTTCCTCGGTCGGGCGCTTCGGGTTCCGACCGATGCCACGCTTGCGGGGCTTGACGAGGAACACGCCGAAGCCGCGCAGCTCGATGCGCTCGCCGCGCGCGAGGGCCTGGCGCATCACGTCGATGACCGTCTCGACGGCCTGGGTAGCCTTCTGCCGCGGCACGTCGGCCGCTGCGGCGACGCCGTTGATGATGTCGTTCTTGATCACGTGTTTGCGGAGTTTACCCGGTCGGGCCCATGTCGTTCAAATCGAGCCCGTTAGCCCCCGTCAGAGGCGGGTGAGCCGGCTCTTGAGAAGGACGATCTCGAGCCCCGTGGCCGCCATGGCCGCAAGGCGCTTGAGCGCGGGGATCGAGGGCGGCCTCGCCCCCTCGGCGGCCTCGCCGTAGAGGTAAACGACGGTCTTTCCCTTGAGATTCACGGGCACGACGGCGACGAGGCCGAGGCCGTTGGAGGCGAGCGCCTCGAGCGTCGAAGCCGTCCCCGGCAGGTCGGGCTGCGGGCCGACGTAGAACCCCTCCGTGTTTCGCAGGGTCGCGAAGACCGACGGCTCGGTGTCGGGGAGGCGGAAGCGGCTGAAGCCGTCTGTCGGCGCGGGCCGGGCCGCCCAGCCGACGACGGCGTCGGGCTGCGCGATGAAGAGCGCGGCACGCTTCACGTGCCGGAGCGCGTCGTCGAGGACGGCTTCGGCGACGTCGTCACGGTGGCGCGCACCCGCAAGGCGCGCCAGGAGCTTCTCCTCGGCGGCGGCCTCCGGGCTGGGTTCGGGCCGCTCGGGGAAATTCATCGACTCGGGCTGAGGATCGAGCACCTCGAGCGGGTCCTCGAAGATCTCGGGCTCGGCGCGCCGGCGAACCGCCTGTGCCTGGGCGGCGAGCGCCGCGCCTTCGGCCTGCCACGGGTCGCCCTCGTCCATGCGCCGGATGCGCTGCGGATAGGGCGTGAGCGTGTCGGGCGGCGGAGGGGGCGGCAGGATGCGAAGCTCGGGCTTGCTCCGCGAGCGCGCGACCTTCGGCTGCGTCGGCTCGTCCGTGTCGTCCTTCGAGTCGGACGCGACCTCGCGCAGGAACGCCGCGGCCGTCAGGTAACGCGGTTCGACGTCGGCCGCGTAGAAGCGGTAGAGGAGCGCGTAGATCCGGACCTCGAGCGCCGCGTGCGGGGCGATGCGGAAACCCGTCAAAGCCGCGAGCTCGTCGAGGGCGGGGAGGTCCCCGGGGTCGCGCATCGCGACCGAGAGGACGCGGCCCTCCTTGCGGAACGGCACGGAGTGCAGCCGCTGGGCCACGCGGGCGGGAACGAGCCGGAGGACGTCCGAGCGGATCGACTGGAGAAACTCCGGCGTGGCCGGAGGCACGCGGTTCTGCACGGCGAGGCCGTGCGCGATCACGTCTTCCGAGGCGTCTCCCTCGAGGAGGGCGGTGCCGAACCGGCCGCGCAGACGGCTCTGCCGGAGGACGGCGCGGTGGCGCTGCTCCTCCGTGATGAGCTTGCTTTCGAAGAGGAGATCGCCCAGTCGCGGCATACAGAGACTTTCCCGGCAAGTCTACACGTGGCGCACGGGTAGAATCTCCGCCATGAGCGACCGTCCGATCCGCGTCCTCGTCGCCAAGCCGGGCCTCGACGGTCACGACCGCGGCGCCAAGGTCGTCGCCCGCGCACTGCGCGACGCCGGCATGGAAGTCATCTACTCGGGCCTGCGCCAGACGCCGCAGCAGATCGCCGCGGCCGCCGTCCAGGAGGACGTCGACGTCGTCGGCCTCTCGATCCTCTCGGGCGCCCACAACGTCCTCGTGCCCGAAGTCCTCCTGGCGCTCAAGGAGCGCGGCGGCGAGGGCATCGCCGTCGTCGTGGGCGGGATCATTCCGGACAAGGACATCGCGCCGCTGAAAGCCAAGGGAGTCCGCGACGTCTTCCTGCCGGGCACGAGCACGGCTTCCACGGTCGACGCGATCCGCCGCCTAGCGGGCGAACGGGCCGGCTCCTGATTCGTCCGTGAGCGAGACCCTCGCCTCGAAGCTCTCGCCCTCGTCCGGCGAGTTCCAGGAGAACGCCGCGCACCACCGTGCGCTCGCGGAGCGCCTGCGGGACGAGATCGCGAAGGCGCGCGAGGGCGGCGGCGAAAAGGAGCGGCAGCGCCACGTGTCGCGCGGCAAGCTTCCCGTGCGCGAGCGGATCGAGCGCCTTCTCGACCCCGACACGGCGTTTCTCGAGGTCGCTCCGCTCGCGGGCCACGGCCTTTACGACGGCGCCGCTCCCGGCGCAGGCCTCGTGACGGGCGTCGGCAAGGTCGAGGGGCGGGCCGTCATGATCGTCGCGAACGACGCGACCGTGAAGGGCGGGACCTACTACCCGGTCACGGTCAAGAAGCACCTGCGCGCGCAGGAGATCGCGCTCGAGAACCGGCTCCCCTCGATCACCCTCGTGGACTCGGGCGGCGCTTTCCTGCCGCTGCAGGCCGAGGTGTTCCCGGACCGCGACCACTTCGGCAGGATCTTCTTCAACCAGGCGCGGATGAGCGCCGCGGGCCTCCCGCAGATCGCCGCCGTCCTCGGCTCGTGCACGGCCGGCGGCGCGTACGTCCCGGCGATGTCGGACGAGACCGTCATCGTGAAGAACCAGGGGACGATTTTTCTCGCCGGGCCGCCGCTCGTGAAGGCGGCCACGGGCGAGGACGTGAGCGCCGAGGAGCTGGGGGGCGGCGACGTCCACACGCGCCTCTCGGGCGTTGCGGACCACCTCGGGGACGACGACGCGGACGCGCTCGAGAAGGTGCGCGGGATCGTCGCGCACCTCGCCGTGCCGCCTCCGGCGTCCCCGGGCCGCATCGCGCCCGAGGAGCCGCTCTATCCGGCCGAGGAGCTCTACGGGGTCGTTCCGAAGGAAGTCCGCCGCCCGTACGACGTGCGCGAGGTCCTCGCGCGCGTCCTCGACGGCTCGCGCTTCCACGAGTTCAAGCCGCGCTACGGCGCGACGCTCGTGGCGGGCTTCGGACACGTGGCGGGCTACCCGGTCGCGATCCTCGCGAACAACGGCGTCCTCTTCTCGGAGTCCGCCCTCAAGGCGACGCACCTCATCGAGATGGCCTGCCAGCGCGGAGTGCCGCTCGTGTTCCTCCAGAACATCACGGGCTTCATGGTGGGCAGGGCGGCCGAGCACGGCGGGATCGCGAAGGACGGCGCCAAGATGGTGCACGCCGTCGCGAACGCGTCCGTTCCGAAGATCACGCTCGTGATCGGCGGCTCGTTCGGCGCCGGGAACTACGGGATGTGCGGGCGGGCGTACCAGCCCCGGTTCCTGTTCACGTGGCCGAACGCGCGGATCTCCGTGATGGGAGGCGAGCAGGCTGCCGACGTCCTCGCAACCGTGAAGGACGACCAGCGCGCGCGCGAAGGCGCGGCGCGCATGACCGACGCCGAGCGCGCGGAGTTCCGCCGCCCGACGCTCGAGAAGTACGAGGCCGAGGGAAACCCGTATTACGCGACCGCGCGCCTGTGGGACGACGGGATCGTCGACCCGCTCGACACGCGCCGCACGCTCGCGCTCGCGCTCGCGACGGCGTCGCGCGCGCCCGGAGGGGAGACGCGATTCGGCGTCTTCCGGATGTAGACATGAAACGACTCGCCCTCGCCGCCGCCTTCGTCCTCGCATTCCCCGCGTCCGCCCAGCGGCGCCTGACGTGCGGGACGGTGGATTCCCTCGAGGTGACGTCGCTCACGCGGACCAGAGCAACCGCGTTCCTTCGAACGACCCTGCCCGCCTCGCCGCCCGGATCGAAGATTTTCTTCGAAGGGACGATCGAGCTCGCGAACACCAGGTTGCCGGTGGTGCAACCGGTGATGGCGCTCGTCCAGCACGCCGAGGGCAGTCACGAGGTGGTCTTCCTCACCGAACTGGATTTCGCCCGCGTGCCCGCCGACCTCCTCGGAAGGCTGCACGCCGCCGCCCTGGACTTCACACTCGAAGGAAGTCTCCGAACCTCTTCGGGAGCCCCGCCGACGCAGGTCTGCGCCGCGGGCGTCCTTCGCGTCGGGACGAACGACATCCGGGCGGTGGGCCCCGTCGGCCAGGATTTCGCGCGCTTCGGCGGCGCGCGCCTGGCCGGGCTTTCGCTGACCGAGACGCAGGGAGAAGCGTCCGTCCTGATCTACAACCCTCTCTCCTTCCCGTTGGACGTCAAGGATCTCGTTTACGAGATCCGCTCCGGCGACCGCAAGGTCGCGTCCGGCGAGCGGCACGGCGTGCGACTCCACCCGGGCCGGGAAAACGCGATCGACCTGCCCGTCTCGGCCGCCAACACGGACCTCGCTGTCGCGCTCGCGGGCGCCGTGGCGTCGGGCGGGCGCGTGGAGGGACGGCTCGTCGCGAAGATCTCCGTGAAAGTCGGAAAGGACCAGGCCATGACGGTTCCGCTCGATCTCCCCGGCACGATCCAGGTGGGCAAATGAGCGCCCCTAAAGTCCTCGTCGAGAAATCCCCCGACCCGCGCGTCGCGCATCTCGTATTGAACCGGCCCGAGGTGCGCAACGCCTGGGACGGCGAGACCGTGACGCTTCTGCAGCGCGCGCTCCGCGACCTCGCCTCCGACGACTCCGTGCGCGTCGTCGAGCTCTCGGGCGCGGGGACGGCGTTCTGCGCCGGCGCGGACCTCGACTGGATGAAGCGCGTCGCGAACTTCACGATGGAGGAGAACCGGCGCGACTCGGCCGAGCTCGCGCAGCTCTTCAAGGCGCTCGACGAGCTCGACAAGCCCGTGGTCGCGCGCGTCCAGGGCGCCGCGCTGGGCGGCGGCACCGGTCTCGTCGCCGCGTGCGACGTCGTCGTCGCCGCCGAGGGCGCCGTCTTCGGGACGACCGAGGTGCGTCTCGGGATCATCCCGGCCGTGATCTCCCCGTATCTCGTCCGGAAGATCGGCGAGTCGCACGCCCGCTCGTGGTTCCTGACGGGCGAGCGCGTGGGCGCCGAGGAGGCGCGGCGCGTCGGCCTCGTCCACCACGTCGTGGCGGAGAAGGACCTGGCCGGCGCCTCGAAGGCGGTGATCGAGGCGATCCTCCTCGGCGGGCCGGCCGCGGTGGTCGAGGCCAAGCGCCTCGTCCGCACCGTCTCCACGCTGCCCGCGCGCGAGGCGACGGCCTGGGCCGTCCAGCGGATGGCCGAGCGGCGCGGTTCGCATGAAGGGATGGAGGGCCTGAAGGCCTTCCTCGAGAAGCGCCCCGCGAGCTGGACGACGAAGGGATCGTGACGGGGGCGAGGCCCTTCCGGCGCGTCCTCGTCGCGAACCGCGGCGAGATTGCCGTGCGCGTGATCCGCGGCGTCCGCGCTGCGGGCCTCGAATCGGTCGCGGTCTATTCCGAGGCGGACCGCGGCGCCCGCCACGCCGCGCTCGCGGACGACGCGGTCGAGATCGGGCCGGCGCCCGCGAAAGAGAGCTACCTCTCGATCCCGAAGCTCCTCGCCGCCGCGAAGGAAAAAGGCTGTGACGCCGTGCATCCCGGCTACGGCTTCCTCTCCGAGAACGCGGCCTTCGCGCGCGCCGTCGAGGCGGCCGGGCTCGTGTGGATCGGCCCCCCGCCCGACGCGATGGAGGCGATGGGGAGCAAGATTGCGTCCCGCGAACGGATGGAAAAGGCAGGCGTATCCGTCGTGCCGGGCGCCCTCATCACAGCCTCTGGCACCCTCAAAGAAATTCTTTCTCTCGGTCTTCCCATCGTCGTGAAGGCCTCCGCCGGAGGCGGCGGCAAAGGGATGCGGATTGTTCGCGATCCCTCCGAGCTTTCCGAAGCCATTTCATCCTGCCGCCGCGAAGCGGCGGCTGCGTTCGGGGACGCGACGGTGTACGTCGAGAAGTACCTCGAGAGGCCGCGGCACATTGAGGTGCAGGTCTTTGGCGACTCCCACGGCAACGTCGTCGCGATCGGCGAGCGCGAGTGCTCGCTGCAGCGCCGGCACCAGAAGGTCGTCGAGGAGTGTCCGTCGCCCGCCGTGACGCCGGAGCTGCGCGCGCGCCTCACGAAGGCGGCGGTCGACGCGGCGAGAGCCGTCGGATACGTCAACGCGGGCACGGTCGAGTTCCTCCTCGCGCCGTCCGGCGAGTTCTACTTCCTCGAGATGAACACGCGCCTGCAGGTCGAGCATCCCGTCACCGAGGAAGCCTTCGGCGTGGACCTCGTCCTCCTCCAGCTCGCCGTTGCGGCGGGGGGGAAGCTGCCGCCCCTGCCGGCCGCCCCGGCGCGCCACGCGATGGAGGCGCGCGTCTACGCGGAGGACCCGGAGGGGGGCTTCCTGCCGCAGACCGGGCGCGTCCTTCTCTACCGGGAGCCTTCCGGCCCGGGCGTGCGCGTCGAGTCCGGGCTCGCCGGAGGGCAGGACGTCGGCGTGCACTACGACCCGCTCCTCGCGAAGATCGTCGCCTCGGGCGCGACGCGCGAGGAGGCGCGCCTCCGGCTCTCCGCCGCCCTCGGCGAGACGGTGATCCTCGGCGTCGTGACGAACGTCTCGTGGCTTCGCCGTCTGCTCGGGACGCCCGAGGTGGCCGCGGGCGCGATCCACACCGGCCTTCTGGAAACTCTCGCCGTGCCCGCGCCCCCGCCTCCGCCCGACGAGGCGTTCGCGGCGGCCGCGGCGGCGCTCTCGGGCGCGGCCGCGCCGGGCGGTGCGTCGGCGCCGGCGTTTCCCGATCCTTTCGACGGCCGGTTCCGGGCCGGGGGCGGCGCGTGAAGCTCCGCGAGAGCGCGACGTGCGAGGCGCGCGACGTGCGGCCGGGCCTGATGCCGCGCGGCGCGTTCGCGGCGAGGGACGGCGACGTCGCGTGGGTCTTCGTCGCCGGGGAGACGTGGCGCATCGCGAAGGTGGGTGCCCGCGTGGCGCGCTCGGCCGACGAAGAGCACGCGCTCACGGCGCCCATGCCGGGCCGGATTTCGGCCGTGCGGGTGGCGGACGGCCAGAAGGTGGAGAAGGGCGACGTCCTCGTGATCCTCGAAGCCATGAAGATGGAGCACGCCGTGAGGGCGCCCCGGGCGGGAACCGTGTCGCGGCTCGCCGCCGAGCCCGGGAAGATGGTGGCCCTCGGCGCCGTTCTCCTCGACGTCACATGAGCCACCAACACGTCACCGTCGTCGAGGTCGGCCCCCGCGACGGCCTGCAGAACGAGGCCGCGATCCTCTCCGCGGACACCAAGGTCGCGTTCGTCGACGCGCTCTCGGCGGCGGGCCTGCCCGTGATCGAAGCGACGGCGTTCGTCTCGCCGAAGGCGATCCCGCAGCTCGCGGACGGTGAGGACGTCTTCCGCCGGATCGTGAAGCGCCCGGGCGTCCGCTACCCGGTCCTCGTCCCGAACGAGAAGGGCCTCGACCGCGCGCTCGCGGCGGGCGTGCGGGAGATCGCGGTCTTCACGGCGGCTTCCGAGACGTTCAACCGCCGGAACATCAATGCGTCGATCGACGAGTCGTTCGCGCGCTTCGCGCCGGTGCTTGCCCGCGCGAAGACCGCGGGGATGCGGGTGCGCGGCTACGTGTCGTGCGCGTTCGGCTGCCCGTACGAAGGCTCGATCGCGCCCGAGGAGGTCGGGCGTGTCGCGGGGCGACTCGTCGAGATCGGGTGTGACGAGGTCTCCGTCGGCGACACGATCGGGATCGGCGTCCCGACACAGGTGCCGGAGGTCGTCGGACGCACCGTCGAGGCGGGCGTCCCCATCGACCGCCTTGCCCTGCACTTCCACGACACGCGCGGGACGGCCCTCGCGAACGTGGCGGAGGGCCTGCGCGAGGGCGTGCGGATCTTCGACTCCTCGGCGGGTGGTCTCGGCGGCTGCCCGTACGCGCCGGGCGCGGCGGGCAACGTCGCGACCGAGGATCTGCTCTGGATGCTCGACGGCATGGGCTACGAAACGGGCGTGGACCTCGCCGCCGTCGCCGGCGCGTCGCGCGTCCTCTCCGCGGCGATCGGGCGGCGCCCGGTCTCGCGTGTCTTCCAGGCCCTCGATGCGGCCGCGGCAAAGCGTCCGGTGTAAACTCCCGCCTAATCATGCCTTCCCGAATTCTTCTGGCGGACGACAGCCTGACCATCCGCAAGGTGGTCGAGCTGACCTTCTCGGGCAGCGAGTTCGAGCTCAGGGCGGTCGGCAACGGCGACGACGCCGTGGTCCTCCTCGCGGGCTTCGAGCCAGACATCGTTCTCGCGGACGCCGTCATGCCCGGCAAGACCGGGTACGACGTGTGCGAGGAAGTGAAGAAGCGCCCGGGCGGCCGCTGGGTTCCCGTCGTGCTCCTCACGGGCACGTTCGAGCCGTTCGACAAGCCGCGCGCGGAGCGCGTCGGCGCCGACTCGGTCGTCACGAAGCCGTTCGACTCGCAAGGTCTCGCGTCCCTGGTGCGGGACCTCGTCCGACGCGCGACCGAGGCGAAGGCCTCCGCGCCGCCCGAGCCGCCGCCGGCCCCCGAACCCCCGCCGCCGCCTCCTCCTCCTCCCGCGCCCGAGCCGGCCGCGGGCGGCGAGGACACGGATCCGACGCTCTCGAACGTGGGGTCGTTCTACACGGCGCCGCTGGTCGTCCCGGAGCTCGAGCCGGCGCCACCGCCGCCTCCGCTCCTCCCGCCGCCCGCGCCGCTTTCCGACGACGTTTTCTCGACGGTGGCGATGCCGGTCTTTTCCGAGCTGCCGCCGCCGGCGCGGACCGACTTCGACCCGCCGACCGGGCCGATTCCACCGGTGCCGCCCCCGCCTCCGGCCTTGGCGGGCGAGCGCGGGTACGAGATGAATCTCGACGCGCTCGACGACACCCCGGAGCCGCAGCGGCGCGACCTCGACGAGGACATTGCCGAATTCGAGCGCTCCGACAAGGGCAAGACGCGCCGCCCCGAGGCGTGGGAAAGGCTCGGCGGGGCAGACGGCGCCGAGTCCGCGGCGGCCCATGAGTCGCGCTCCGACCTCGAGGCCCTCGCGGCCGAGGCGAGCCTCACGGACCTCAAGAGCCTCATCCCCGATTCCGCGCCCGCGGCGTCCGGGCCTGCAACCTCCGTGGGTCCGCTGTCGGACGCCGACGTCGACCGCATCGCGCGCCGCGTGCTCGAGCTGGGCGGCGAGCGCGTGGTCCGCCGCATCGCCTGGGACGTCGTTCCGGAGCTGGCCGAGCGCCTCGTGAAGGAGCGCCTCGAGGAGCTCGAAAGGGCGGACTGAGGATTCGGCTTTCCGATATCCTCGGCAGCCTGTGAAGGAACTCGAGAAGACCTTCGACCCCTCGCACTTCGAGATGCGCTGGTACAAGGCGCAGGAGGATGCGGGCTTCTTCCGTCCCGAGGCGGCCGCTCCCGACGCGGAGCCGTTCACGATCGTGATCCCGCCGCCGAACGTCACCGGGCGGCTGCACGTCGGCCACGCGCTTGGGCGCACGCTCGAGGACGTCCTCTGCCGCTGGCGTCGCATGCAGGGTCGCGCGGTCCTTTGGGTGCCCGGCGTCGACCACGCGGGTATCGCGACGCAGATGGTCGTCGAGCGCGACCTGAAGGAGCGGACGGGCAAGACGCGCCACGACCTCGGCCGCGAAGCGTTCCTCGCGATCTGCCGCGAGTGGGCGGGATCGCGGCGCGGCGACATCCTGAATCAGATCCGGCGCCTCGGGGCCTCGTGCGACTTCACGCGCGAGTACTACACGCTCGACGAGACGCGCTCGAAGGCCGTCCGCCATGTGTTCACGACGCTCTACAAGCAGGGCCTCGCGTACCGCGCCGAGCGGATGGTGAACTGGTGCCCAAGCTGTGCGACCGTCCTTTCCGACCTCGAGGTGAACCACGTCGAGACGTCGGGCCACCTGTGGTCGATCGCCTATCCCGTCGAAGGCGGCGGGGAGGTGGTCGTCGCGACGACGCGCCCCGAGACGATGCTCGGCGACACGGCCGTCGCCGTGCATCCGGACGACGAGCGCTACACGGCCCTCGTCGGCAAGCGCGTGACGCTGCCGCTCACGGGCCGCACGATCGCCGTCATCGCCGACGCCTTCGTCGACCCCAAGTTCGGGACGGGCGTCGTGAAGGTCACGCCCGCGCACGACCCGAACGACTTCGAGGCGGGCAGGCGCCACGGCCTGGAGCTCGTGACCGTCATCGGCTTCGACGGAAAGATGACGAAGGCCGCGGGCGACGCGTACGCGGGACTCGACCGGTCCGAGGCGCGGAGGAAGGTCCTCAAGGACCTCGATGCGCAGGGCCGGCGCCGCGGCGAGAAGAGCCATCTCGTCCCGCTCGCGCGCTGCCAGCGGTGCGACACGGTCGTCGAGCCGCTCGTTTCGATCCAGTGGTTCGTGAAGATCGGCCCGCTCGCCGAGAAGGCCGTCGCCGCGACGGACTCGGGCGAGACGGCGTTCACGCCCGACCTCTGGAAGAAGACGTACGACGAGTGGATGAAGAACATCCGCGACTGGTGCGTCTCGCGCCAGCTCTGGTGGGGGCACGAGATCCCGGCGTGGTACTGCGCGGACGGGCACGTGAACGTCCCCGAACCGGGGGCGGGCGACCCCGTCTCGTGCGGCACGTGCGGCAAGCAGGCGCTCACTCGCGACCCCGACGTCTTCGACACGTGGTTCTCGTCGTGGCTCATGCCGCTCTCGGTCTTCGGCTGGCCCGACGAGACGCCCGACTTCAAGCGCTTCTACCCGACGAGCGTCCTCGTCACGGGCTTCGACATCCTCTTCTTCTGGGTGGCCCGAATGGTGATGGCGGGGACCTGGTTCGACGGACGGGCGCCGTTCAAGGACGTCGTGCTCCACGGCCTCGTCCGCGACGAGAAGGGCCAGAAGATGTCGAAGACGAAGGGGAACGTCGTCGACCCGCTGGAAATGTGCGACGAGTTCGGGGCGGACGCCGTCCGGTTCACGCTCGCCGTCCTCTCCGGCACGGGCCGCGACCTCCCGTTCGGCAAGAGCCGCGTCGCGGGCTACCGCGCGTTCGCGACGAAGGTCTGGAACGCGACGCGGTTCGCGCTGCCCCTGATCGCCGAAGGCGACTGCGCGGACCCCGAGGCGCTGGACGTCCGGACGCTCTCCACGGTCGACCGCTGGATCCTCGCGCGGCTCTCGGACGCCGCGGGCCGCGTGAGCGCCTCCCTCGAGGCGTACCGCTTCGACGAGGCCGCGCACGCCCTCTATCAGTTCTTCTGGTCCGAGTTCTGCGACGGCTACGTCGAGATGATCAAGCCGGTCCTCCGCGGCGCCGACGTGCCCGAATCCGAAAAGGCGAAGACGCGCGGTGTCCTCAAGCGCGTCCTGCTCGACTCTCTCGCGCTCCTGCACCCTTTCATGCCGTTCGTGTCGTGCGAGATCCGTGAGGCGCTGAACGGCGACGGCCTGAAGCTCACGATGGCGAAGTTTCCCGAGCCGCGCCCCGAGTGGAAGGACGACGCGGCGGTGGAAGCAGTCGAAACACTGCGGGCCGTCGTGACGCGCGTCCGCAACCTTCGGGCGGAAAACGGCCTTGCGCAGACCGAGGCGCTTGCCATCGGCCTCGAGCTCCCCGACGGACCCCTTTCAGAAGAAATCCAGCGGCAGGTGCCGCTCCTCAGCCATCTCGCGCGGCTCAAGGGCGTGAAGATTTCTTCGAAGGTGGAGATCCCCGGAGCCTTCCGGGACGTCGTCGCGGGTGCCGGAATCCTCGTGGACCTTCCGAAGAAAGAAATTTCTTCTGAAGATAGAGAGAAGCTGGAACGCGACGTGGAGCGCCTGCGCGCGGAAGCTTCGAAGATCGAGAGCCGTCTGTCCGACCAGAGCTTCCGCGCGCGCGCCCCCGCCGCCGTGGTCGAGAAGACCAAACAACAACTCGAAGAAATCTCCGAGCGAATCCTCCGGCTGGAGAGCAACCTCGTGGGGACGTCCGGCCGGTGAGCGGCGGCGTGCCTCTCCCGCCCGCGGGCTCCCCGCTCGGCGCCCTCGCGCCGCTCGGCGGGAGACGGTTCGCCCGAATCCACAACGTGATCCTCCTCGCGACGGCGCCCTCCACGAACGACTTCGCGAAGATCATTGTCGAGCACGCGCTCGCCGAGAGCGAGGAGATCCGGCTCACGGTGATCGCCGCGGGCGAACAGACCGCGGGCCGCGGCCGCGCGGGGCGCACGTGGGTGCCGCTCCCGGGCGCGCTCGCGCTCTCGGCGATCGTGCCGTGGCCCGAGGGCCCGGGCCGCGTCCGGCTCCCGATCGAGACGGGAATCCTCCTTGCGCGGGGCCTCTCCGCCGCGTTCGGACTCGACGTGAGGCTCAAGTGGCCGAACGACCTTCTCGTGGACCGGCGGAAGCTCGGCGGCCTCCTCATCGAGGCCCGCTCGAACGACGACGGCGATGGGTGGGCCGTGATCGGGATCGGGCTGAACGTCCGCGGCACACGCGCGGACCTCGAGGCCCGTGGCCTCCCCAGCGCCACGTCGCTCGAAGCGTGCGGCGTCGCGCCGGCGCTGCTCGAGGGCGAGACGCCGTTCGACGAGGTCCTCGCGATTCTCGACGAGGGCGTCGGCGAGCCCTGCGCCGAACCGCTTCCGGAGGCGTTCGCGGCGGTGTCCGCGCACGCGCCGGGCGATCTCCTGACCGTCACGGACGGGGACCGCTCGCACAAGGGGGCTTTCGCGGGCGTCACGCCCGAGGGCTTCCTGCGCCTCGCGACCGAGGGTGGCGACGAGACGCTCGTGTCGGGGGACGTCGTCCACTTCTGACATGGACGACGCCGTGCCCGATGAAGAGGCCTACGCCACGAGGGTGGAGGAGGCCTTCATTGCCGAGCGCGGGACGCCGTTCCTCCTGTCTCCGAAGGACTGGACGCTCATTCGCGGCTGGCGCGAGAACGGGGTCCCGTTGGACGTCGTGGTCCGCGCGGTGCGCGAAGCGTTCGAGAAGCGGCGCGCGCGCAGCCAGGCCGGGAAGATCTCGTCGATCGCTTACTGCGCGAGCTCGGTCGAGGAGCTTTGGGAGATGGAGCGGCGCGGTCTCGTGGGCAAAGCCCGCGAGACCGCCGTGGCGGGCGCGAACGCGCCCGCGAGAGAAGAATCTCTTGCTTTGCTTTCGAAAGGCCTGCGCGCGGCGAATGAGCGGTTCGCAACCGCCGAAGGGATCGAGGATTTTCTTAGAAGGGTGAGTGAGGGTGGGGCGCTACTCGCCGCCGCGGCGAAGGTCGAGGCGCTGGCGCGCGATCTTCCATTCGAAGAATCCGAAAGCGCCCTCTCCGCAATTGAGGCGGCACTCTTGCGCTCCGCGCTCAAGGGTCTTCCTCCGAAGCAAAAAGAATTGGTCGAATCCCGCGTGTCCGCGGCTCTCGGCGACGTGGCGGGCGTTTCGCCCGCCGTCGTCGAGCGCATGCGGCGGGCGCTGACGCGCCGCGAGGTGCGGCTCCTGCTGGGTCTGCCGGCCCTGACGCTCCTCCATGGCTGAGATCCGCGCGGGCGACGCCTTCGAGGCCGTCGTCGAGCGCGTCGTGCCCGGCGGCGAGGGCCTCGCGCGAACGGACGGCGTCGTCACGCTCGTCGCGGGCGCGCTGCCCGGCGACCGTGTGCGGCTGCGCGTGGACGAGGTCTCGCCGAGGCTGATCCGCGGCCGCGCCGAAGCGATCCTCGAGGCGGGGGAGGCCCGCCGCCCGGACGCCGACGTCTGCGCGCTCGCCCTGAGCGGCGCCTGCGGCGGGTGCGACTGGCCGGCCGCCCGCCTCGAGCACCACCGCGCCCTCAAGACCGAGCTCGTCCTCGACGCGCTGCGCCGCCTCGGCGGCCTGAAGGCGGAGGACCTGCCCGAGCCGCGCTGGCTGGGCTCGCCGCCGAACTACCGGCTGCGCAACCGCCTCCATCTCGGCCGCGAGGGCCGCCTCGGCTTCTTCGCGCCGCGCTCAAACGCCGTCGCGGACCTCGAGGGCTGCCAGATCGTGTCGAAGCCGTTTCTCGCGCGGCTCCCCGCGCTCCGGGAACACCTGCGCTCGCTCGGGCCTTTGGAGGGGGAACTGGCGACTCTAGAGTCGCGGGACGGGAAGACCCTACTCGGCGAGCTGCGCCTCGGCGAGCTGCGACTCGGCGGGGGAGACGGAGGGGGACCGGGGATTTCTTTGAAGGTGAAGAAGGGACCGCTCGACGGGTTTCGCGTCGTCGATGCGGGCGGGCGGGTCGTTGGTTCGGAGGGCCCGTCGTCGCTCTCCATCGTGGCCGGCGGCGCCTCGTTCGACGTTTCCGTGTCTTCTTTCTTTCAAGGAAATCTGTTTCTCCTGGATTCATTCCTCGAAGAAATCCGCGCCGCGCTGCGCGGCCTGAAACCGCGGCGCGCGGTCGACCTCTACGCGGGCGTGGGGTTCATGACGCGCCCGCTGCTGGAGCTCGCGGCCGAGGCGGGCGGGGGCGACGTGACGGCGGTCGAAATCGACGAGTCGTCCGCTCATTCACTTTCAAAGAATCTCTCTATCTGGGCCTCCTCGGGCCTGCCGCACGCGCGCGCCGTCCGCGCCTCAGCCGAATCCTTCTTCCACTCAAAGAAATCCGAATCCCCGCTCTCTCTTCTCCTCGCAGATCCTCCTCGCGCCGGCCTTTCGCCCGAGGTACGCCGGGGGATCCTGCGGCTCGCGCCGCCGCACGTCCTGATGGTGTCCTGCGATCCGCCGACGCTCGCGCGCGACGTCGCGGCCCTTCGCGAGCGGTACGCGGTAACGCGGCTGACGCTCCTCGATCTCTTCCCGCAGACTCATCACGTCGAGACGGTGGCCTTGCTCGCCAGGCGTCCGATCGGATAGAAGCGGCGGATGAGGCGCTCTTGGTCGCCCGGGGCGGGCGCGCCGTCGCTGCCCGCGGCGTTCGCGATCGCGGCAGGGATCGCCGCCGCCGTCTCGCTCGCGGTGCCGCCCTCCCTGTTCGCCGGATCCGCGCTCGCCCTCGCCGCCGCAGCCGCGGTCGCCGTGGGCCGCGGCCACGGCCGTCTCGCCGCGGCCGGCGGCCTCGTCCTTGCGGCCGCCCTCGGCTACGCGTCGGCGCAGGTGCGCTGGCTCGTTCCCGCGCTCCGAACAGCCGGCGAGGCCCGGCGCGCGATCGCGGAGTCCGCCGTGCGCGACCCTGAAGCCGGCGGTGCTCTCGTCGAGATCACGGGGCGTCTCGACGCGCCGTGGTCGCCGAGCGGCTCGCTCGCGAGGTCCCGGATCGACGTCGCGACCGCGAGTTTCGGCGGCCGCCCGCTCGCCCTCGACGCTCCGGTGACGCTCGCCGTGGCGGGGGAGACCGATCCCTCCCGGGCGGCCGAAGTCGGTGACCGGGTGCGTGTAACGGGAACGCTGCGCCTCCCCGAGCGCGGCGGCCCGCGTCGCTCGCCGTTCAGCCTGCCCGAGCAGCCGCACCTTCTCGCGAAGAGCGCCCTCCAGGTCGAACGCCTCTCGGGCCCGGCGGGCCCGCTCGCTCCGGTTCAGGCCGCGCGCGCCGCGCTCAAGCGCCGGCTGCGCGCGAACCTCGCGGGCGCGCCGGAGGCGGACCGCACGGCGCTCGCCCTGCTCCTCGCGTTCGTCCTCGGCGACACGCAGGACGTGCCGTTCGCGGCCGTGGGCGCGTTCCGTGACGGCGGCGTCGCCCACATCGTCGCGATCTCCGGCCTGCAGGTGGCGCTCGTCGCCGCGCTGCTCGGGTTCCTCGTGCGGCGCGCGGGGGTTTCTCTCGCCGCGCGCGACGCGATCGTTCTCGGCGCGACGCTTCTCTTCGCCGTCTTCGCGGGCGGCCGGCCCCCGGTCTGGCGGGCGGCGCTCATGATCGGGCTCTACCTCGCCGCACGGCTCCTCGGACGGCCGACGTCCCCCGAGCACGTCCTCGGGTTTTCCGCTTGCGCCATCCTGCTCGCGGATCCGTCGGCGCTCTTCGACGTCGGGTTCCTCCTGACGTTCGCGGCGGTGTTCGGTCTCGCGGAGTTCGGGGCGCCGGCGGTGGCGTTTCTGCGCGCGCGCGGCGCGCCGCCCCTCCTCGCCGACGCGGTCGGGGCGACGCTGGGAGCCGAGCTTGCCGTCCTGCCGGTCCAGGCGCACGTCTTCAACGTCGTCCCGTTCGTCGCGCTCCTCTCGAATCCTTTCATCGTGCCGCTCTCGGGCGTCTTCCTGTTCGCGGGCCTCGGCCTCCTGCCGTTCCTCGCGCTCTCGCCGGGCGCGGCGGCCGCCGCGATCGTCCCGCTGCGGCTTCTTGCCGAGCTCCAGTTCGGCATCCTCGACGCGCTGGACCGGCTCCACGCCGTGCGCGTCGTCCCGACGCCGTCCTTCGCGCTGGCGGCGGCGGCAGCCGGCCTCCTCCTCGTCGCGGGCCTCGCCGCGGCCCGGCCCGTCCGCCGAACGGCGCTGGCGGCGGCGTTCCTCACGGTCCTCGCCGTCGTCGCGGCGCCTCCGGCCGCGGCGGGCGCCGGGACCGTCGTCCTCCGGGCGGTGGACGTCGGACAGGGCGACGCCTGGCTGCTCGTGACGCCGCGCGGGCGCGTTCTCGTGGACGGAGGCGGGAGCCCGGACCGGGCGTACGACTTCGGGCGGCTGCGCCTCGTGCCGAAGCTCGCGGACCTCGGCGCCGTGTCTCTCGACGCGGTCGTCCTGACGCACCCGCACCCGGACCACGCGCGCGGGCTCCTCGCCGTCCTGGACTCGCTTCCGGTCGGCCGCGTCGTCCTCCCGCGGGCCGCGCCGCGCAACGCCTTCCTCGACGAGTTTCTCGCCGTCGCGCGGAAGCGGCGTCTCGTCCTGGAACGGCTCGGCGCAGGCGCCCGCTTCGAGGCCGCCGGCGTCGCCTTCGACGTCCTCCACCCGCGGGACGACCCCTACCCGCGCGCCCGGGAGAACAACGGATCGCTGGTCCTGAGGGCGCGGGCGGAGGGGCGAACGCTCCTCCTGACGGGCGACGTGGAATCGGCCGCCGAACGCGACCTCGTGGCGTCCGGGGAGGACCTCCGGGCCGACGTCCTGAAGGTGCCGCATCACGGGAGCCGCACGTCGACGACGCCGGATTTTCTCTCTCGCGTCGCTCCGCGCGTCGCGCTCGTGGGCGTCGGCCGGCGCAACCGGTTCGGGCATCCCGCGCCGGACGTCGTCCAGCGCCTCGCGGGCGCCGGCGCGCGCGTCTTCCGTACGGACCGCGACGGCGACCTCGCCCTCACGCTGGCCGCGGGCCGCATCCTCCCGTGGTTCCCGGAGGCAGTCGCGAGGTCCGCGCCGTGAGCGGCCCGGCGGGCGTCCTCGCGATCCTCGGCGCGACGGCGACGGGGAAGTCGGAGCTCGCCGTGGCGCTCGCCGAGCGCCTCGGGGGAGAGATCGTCTCGGCGGACGCGTTCGCCGTGTACCGCGGCTTCGACGTCGGGACGGCCAAGCCCGGAGCGGACCTGCGCGCGCGCGCGCCGCACCACCTCGTGGACGCGCGCGAGCCCGTCGAGCCGTGGAGCGCCGGGGAGTTCGCCGCGGAGGCGCGGCGCCTCTGCGAGGAGATCCTCGCGCGCGGCCGCCTGCCGATCCTCGCGGGAGGCACGGGCTTTTACGTCCGCGCGTTCTTCGGCGGCCTCTTCGAGGGGCCGCGCCGTAACGACGCCGTCCGCTCCGCGCTCGAGGCCGTCGCGGCCCGCCGCGGCAAGGCGTCCCTCAAGCGGATGGTCTCCGTTCTCGACCCCGAGGTCGCCTCGCGTCTCGCCGACGCCGACGCGTCCCGGGCGATCCGCCTCCTCGAAATCCTCTTCCTCACGGGCCAGCGCCCGTCGCGGCTGTTCCGCGAGCGCCCCGGCGCCGCGTGGACGCGGCCTTCCGTGAAGCTGCTCCTCACGTTGCCGCGCGCGGACCTCCATGACAGAATCTCGAAGAGATTTCGAACACGCTTCGCAACCGCGCTCCCGGGGGAAGTGCAGGGCCTGCTCGCCGCCGGCGTGCCGGTCACGGCGCCCGCGTTCTCGGCCATCGGGTATCGTGATACGGCTGCGCTTCTCGGAGGGGAGATCTCCGAAGCGGAGTGGAAGGAGCGGATCCTGAGAGATACGCGCCGCTACGCCAAGAGACAGGAGACCTGGTTCCGGCGGGAGCCGGGTCTCGTGACGGTCGACGCGACGCGCCCCGACCTCGTCGATTTCGCGGAGCGCCTCGCGCGCCCGCTTCTTGCTCATCTTCCGGAAGGGAGTCATTCATGATCGGGACGCCGAAGCCGCCCATCAACGTCCAGGACGGGTTCTTCTACCAGCTCCGAAAAGACAACACGATCGTCGAGGTGATGCTCCTTTCCGGGCGCACGCGCGTGGGACGCATCCGCCGCTTCGACAAGTACGCCGTCGTCGTCGAAGTCGACGGCCGCGAAGAGATGATCTACAAGCACGCGATCGCGTCGGTGGCGTCGACCGGAGCCAACGCTCCCGCTTTCGCGCCCCCGGCGGTGCGGGCTCCCGCGGTTTGACGCGCCGGCTCGCGTTCGCCCTGGCGGTCGTCCTCGGGGCGGCCGCGGGGTGCACGACGGTACCGCCCCCGAAGGACCCCGCCGCATTGCGCGCCGGCGACGCTGCCTCGCGCGCCGACGCCGCCGAGGCGGAGGGCCGCCTGCGCGACGCGCTGGACGGCTACCGCGAGGCGATCCGCCTCGTCCCCTCGAATGCGCGGTACGTCGCGCGCGAGAAGGAGCTCCGGGACGCCTTCGTCGCCAGACGCTCGGCCGAGGCCGACGAGGCCCTGAAGGCGAAGGACACCGCGGCGGCCCGGCGCGCCGCCGTTTCGATCCTCGAGGTCGACCCGAATGCGGCCGCGGGCTACCGCGCACTCGCGAAGGCCGCCGAGGCCGAGGGCGCCCTCGAGGACGCGTGGTCCGCCGCGAAGCGGGCGCACGAGATCGACCCGGCGGATCCGGCCCTCACGGAATCCCTCGCCGCTCTCGCAACCAGGACGGGGCGCTGGGCCGAGGCCGAGGCCCTCTACGAGCAGCTCGGTCGGACCGACCCCGCGTTTCGCGAGAAGGCGGCGGCGGCGCGTTTCGAGTTCCGCGTCCAGAACCTCCCGGCGCCGGCGCGGCGCGCGGCGCTCTCTCCGCGGCTCACGCGGGCGCAGCTGGCGTCCCTTCTCGTCGAGATCTCTCCCGAGGTGCGGGACGCCCGCGTCCCTCCGGGCGCGGACGTCGCGGTGGACGTCGTGGACAGGCCGGAGCGCGCGGCGCTCGTGCGGACCATCGGGCTCGGGTTCTTCCCGGTCTCGCGGGACACGCACCTCGTCGGCGCGGACGCGGCCGTCACGCGGATCGAGATGGCGTCTCATCTCAAGCGGCTCGCGACGCTCGCGGGCGGCGAGCTCTCCTGCCCGGCGTCCCTGGCCGAGTGCGGCATACTTCCGGAAGGGTCCCGGCAGCTCAGCGGGCGTGAATCCGTCGCCGCGATCGAGGCGGCGCTGAAGATGGCCCGGGGAGGAGGATCGCGATGAACGTCACGGAGCTCTTCTCGAGAGTCGCCCTCTTCGAGGGAATCGCCCCCGAGGACCGTGTCGCGCTCGCGAAGGCCGCGGCTCTCCGCACGTACACCCGCGGCGAGACCATCGTCGAGCAGGGCCAGCCCGGAGATGCGTTCTACGTGATCGTGAAGGGCCGCGTCGCGGTCGCGATCGTCGCGCCGGACGGGCGCGAGGTCGTCCTGAACTCGCTCGGAGAGGGCGAGCACTTCGGTGAGATGGCGCTCCTCGACGACGCCCCGCGCTCGGCCAGCGTGATCGCGCAGGAGAAGTCCGAGCTCGCGATCCTCTCGCGCCCGGTCTTCTTCAGCCTCCTGAAATCCAACTTCGTCCTCACGCGTGCGCTCCTCGCCGCGTTCTCGGCGCGCCTCCGGCGCGCGAACGCCACGATCGAGGGCCTCGCCTCGCTGGACGTCAAGGCGCGCCTCGCGCGCTACTTCCGGGAGCTCGCCGTCGCGCGCGGGCGAAAGGCCGGCGGCGGATGGTCCGTCGTCGTGCGCCCGTCGCAGCGGGAGATCGCCGACACGATCGGCTCCTCGCGCGAGACGGTCTCGCGGACGATGTCCCAGATGGCCGCCGAGCAGCTCATCGTCCCGAAGGGCAAGGCCGTCTACGTGCGGCTCGAGGGCGACGCCGGGGCGGCTCCGCCGCCCGGCTGACGGGACGCGCCGTGGAGCTTCGCCCCTGGACGCTGCCGAACTTCCTCACGTTCGCGCGCCTCGTCGCGCTCCCGTTCCTCGTCATGGCGATCCTCGGCGGCCGGGCGTGGACGGCGCTCGCGATCTTCCTCACGGCCGCCGTCACGGACATCGTGGACGGCTACGTCGCGCGCCGGTTCGGCATGGGGTCGCCGCTGGGCGCGCTGCTCGACCCGATCGCCGACAAGCTCTTTCTCGTCTCGTCGTTCGTCGTCTTCGCGCTGCCGGGGACGCCGACGGCCGTGCGCATCCCGATGTGGCTCCTCGTCCTGACGATCTTCCGGGACGTCTTCATCCTCGTGATCTGCCTCGTGCTCTTCCTCGCACTCGGGATCCGGTCGTTTCCGCCGTCGATCCTCGGCAAGCTCACGACGTTTCTCGAGATCTCGACCGTGACCGCGATCCTCCTCGTCAACGTGAAGCGCCTGGATCCCGTCGTCGCCACGGCGTGCATGTGGCTCGTCGCGGCCTTCGCGACGATTTCGGGGCTCCACTACTCGTGGCGCGTCCTCACGCAGCTTCCGCGCGGACCGCACCCTCCGGCGGCGCGCCCGGCCGCGTGAGCGCTCCCGCGCTGCGCCTTCTGACGCGGCCGGGCTGCCATCTCTGCGACGAGATGAAGGCGGTGGTTGCGCCGCTCGTCGCGCGGCTCGGCGGCACGCTTTCCGAAGTGGACGTCGACTCGGACCCGGCGCTCTCGGAGCGGTTCGGCCTCGAGATCCCCGTCCTGCTCGACGGGGAGGGCCGCGTCGTCGCAAAGGTCCGCGACTCCGCCGAACGGATCGCGAAGCGCCTCGGCGCCTGAGCGCTCAGAATGGGGCGGACGATGCGACTCCGGGCCGCGCTCCTCGCCGTCACCGCGCTCGCCTCGCCGCTTGCGGCCGAGAGGCTGCCGGTCCAGCGGCACGGCGTGGCCGAGGGCCTCGCGGAGGAGACCGTCACGGCGCTCCTCAAGGATTCGCGCGGGTACCTGTGGGTCGGCTCGCTGAACGGCCTCTCCCGCTTCGACGGCGAGCGCTTCCGCGTCTACGGAGTCGAGGACGGGCTCCCGAAGGCGCGCATCTGGGCGCTCGCGGAGGCCGCGGACGGGGCCGTCTGGGTCGCCACGTCGGGCGGCCTCGCGCGGCTCGGCGCGTCGGACCCGTCCACGCGGCCGGCGTTCAAGCCGGCCGGCCCGCCGGCGGGCAAGCCGGTCGAATGCGTCTGGTCGGATCCGAAAGGGCGCCTCTGGTACGGCTCGGGAGGAGAGATCTTTGAAGGTGGAAGAGGGGACGCGCCTCCGCGCGCATGGGGCCTCGCCGCCGCGGCGCCCGGGGGCGTCGTCCGCATCATTCGGTCGGGCGCCGACGGGGCGATCCTGGCCGGCACGTCAAAGGGCCTCTTTCGCGCCACGCCCGGCGGCAAGCCGGAGCGTGTTCCCCTTTCGAAGGAATTCAGGCAGGACGACGTGCGAAGTCTTCTCGTCGATCGAGCGGGGAGGCTGTGGGTCGCGACCCCCGGGCGCCTCTTCGTCGGCGCCCGCGGATGGGAGCGGGGCGGCGCCGAGAGGGCGGGCCCCCTCCTGTCCAACGGACGGCTCGACCTTCCCGAGGCGCCCGGGGAGTGGCGGGCTCTGGACGGGTTTCCCGGGGCGGGGCCCTCGGCCTTCCAACGCATCCTCGAGCGCAAGGACGGGCGCGTCGTCCTCACGACGACGGCGGGCCTCGCGGTGGCAAACGACGACCGCCTCGAGCTCTTCGGGCGGCGAGACGGGCTCGGCGACGGAATCCTCGGCGAGCTCCTCGAGGACGGCGAGGGCAACCTCTGGATCGGCACGCAGAGCACGGGCCTCCTGCGCCTTCGCCCCGCGGGGTTCACGTCGTTCGGCGAGGAGGACGGGCTCCTCGACGTCCAGGTCGCCGAGGTGTTCCGGGGCGACGGCGGAGCGCTCTATGTCGCGTCGCGCGGCAACACGACGCTCGCGCGCCGCGAGGGCCAGGGTTTCCGTTCGATCCGCTGGCCGCGCGCGGCCGCACCCGTCCTCGGCCGCCTCATCTGGGGCCGATCCGTCCTGCGCGACCGCTCGGGCGCGTGGTGGGTCGCCGGGCCGGGCGGCGTCGCGCGCCACCCGGCCGCGGCTTTCGGCGAGGCCCTCGTGCGCGGGAGGGCGGAGGCGTTCGGCCCCGCCGAAGGAGTCCCGGGCGAGGTCTCCTCGATCTTCGAGGCCGCCGACGGATCTCTCTGGGCCGGCGTCTACGACACTCCGGACGCCCTGCTGAGATTCGACGCCGCGGCGCATCGCTTCGCCGCCGTGAAACCCGCGGGCGGACTGCCGGCGGGCGCGCCGCTCGCGTTTCTCGAGGACGGAAAAGGCGGGCTCTGGGTGGGATTCGGGAGCGGAGGAGCCGTGCGTCTGAAGGACGGCCGCGCCGACCGGCTCGACCCCGCGCACGGGGCGCCCGAAGGATACGTCCACGATTTTCTCCTCGACGGCACGGGCCGCCTCTACGTCGCGAACGGAAACGCCGGACTTCTGCGCGTGGACGATCCCGCGGCCGCGACGCTCGCGGCCCGTCCCGTCGAGTTCGCGAGCGGGGCGGTCCCGAGCAGCATCCTCTGCCTCGAGGCGGATGCCGCCGGCTTCGTGTGGGTGGGGACGACGCGCGGCGTCGTCCGCCTCGACCCCGGAACCGGGCGGCAGGCCCACTTCACGACCGCGGACGGCCTCGCGAACAACCTCGTGACGTCGGCGGCGCGCGACGCCTCCGGCGCCCTCTGGTTTGGCACGCCCGAGGGCGTCTCGCGCTTCGTGCCCGGCCCCGACGTCGCATCGCCCCCTCCGCGCACCGTGATTGCGGCGTTCCGGGTCAACGGAAACCCACGGCCCGTGCCCGAGCTCGGCACGGCCGCCCTGACCGGGATCACGCTCGCCCCGGACGAAAACCGGGTCCGCGTGGACTTCGCGTCCCCGAGCTTCGCGTCGGGCGGCCGCGTCCTCTTTCAGACGCGGCTCGAGGGTCTGGACGCGCAGTGGAGCGCGCCGAACGCCGACCCGACCGTCCGCTACGTCGGCCTCGCGGCGGGTTCGTACCGGCTGGACGTGCGCGCGGTGGCGCCCGACGGGGCGCCGGGCCCCGAGGCCACGGCGGCGTTCCGCATCCTTCCACCGCTGTGGAGGCGGCCGGAGTTCCTCGTGTCGGCGCTCGCCCTTCTGGCGCTCGCGGCGTATCTCGTCCACCGGCAGGGCGTGCGGCACGCTGTCGCCGTCGAGCGCGTGCGAACGCGCCTCGCGACGGACCTCCATGACGACGTCGGCTCGAGCCTCGCGCGCATCTCGATCCTCTCGGAGGTGGGCCGCCGGGACCTCGACCCCGCGGGCGAGACGGCCCGCCTTTTCTCGGAGATCGGCGAGACGTCGCGCGGCGTCATCGACGCGCTCGGCGACGCGATCTGGTCGATCGACCCGCGGCACGACGACCTCCAGAGCCTCGCGGACCGGCTTCGCCACTTCGCGACGGACCTTCTCGAGGGGCGCGGCATCGCGTGCCGCATCGAGCTTCCGGCCGGCGCCGGCGCCGTCGACCTGCCCGCGGAGCCGAGGCGCCACCTCTTCCTCCTCCTCAAGGAGGCCGTTACGAACGCCGCGCGGCACTCGGACGCGAAGTCGGTCACCGTCGGCTTCCGCCTCGAGGACCGGAAGCTCTCCGTGGAGGTCGCCGACGACGGCGCGGGCTTCGACGCCGCGGCGCGGAACGTGCCCGAGGCCGAAGGCCGCGGCCTGGACAACATGCGCTCGCGCGCCACCGCTCTCGGAGGGACGTTCGCCATCGCGGCGTCGCCCGGCGCCGGGACGCGGATCCGCGTCGAGGGGATCCCGCTGCCATGATCCGCGTCGCCGTCGTCGAGGACGATCCCGGGCTGCGCGAGAGCCTGCGCCTTCTGATCGGCGGGACGCGCGGATTCGCGTGGGCCGGCGGCTACCGCTCGGCGGAGGAGGCGCTCCAGCGACTCGGCGCGGCCGCGGGCGGACTGCCCGACGTCCTTCTCATGGACATCCACCTGCCGGGCATGCCGGGCTCGGAGGCCGTGCGGCAGGTGCGCGAAGCGCACCCGTCCGTCGCGGTGCTCATGTTGAGCGTGTACGAAGGGGAAGATCCGATCTTCACCTCCCTGTGCAACGGCGCTGCCGGTTACCTCCTGAAGAAGACAGCGCCCGCGAAGCTCCTCGAGGCGATTCGCGACGTGAAGGAGGGCGGCTCGCCGATCTCGCCCGAGATCGCGCGAAAGGTGATCCAGGCGTTCCGCGAGTCCGTGCCGGCGGGGCGGGCGGAGCACGACCTCACGCCGCAGGAGGTGCGCCTCCTGAAGCTGCTCTCGGACGGCGCGAGCTACCAGGCGGCAGGGGACAAGCTCGGCATCAGCATCAACACCGTCAGGAACTACGTGCGCTCCATCTACGAGAAGCTCCACGTCACGTCCAAGTCGGCTGCCGTCAGCAAGGGCATCAAGGACCGGATCATCTGAGGAGCTCCATGAAGGCGATCGTCTTCACGGAATACGGATCGCCGAGAGTTCTCCGGCTCGCGGAGGTCGACCGGCCCGTTCCCGCGGACGACGAGGTCCTGATCAAGGTTCACGCGGTGTCGTTGAACGACTGGGACTGTGGCGCCCTCGAGGGCGCCGACTTCGTGAACCGCCTCCTGTTCGGCCTCTGGAAGCCGAAAAAGGAGAGGCAAATCCTGGGGTCCGACGTCGCTGGTCGCATCGAGGCCGTGGGCCGGAACGTCCGGCAGTTCCGGCCCGGCGACGAGGTGTTCGGGGATCTCAGCGGGAGATGGGGCGGATTCGCGGAGTACGTGTGCGCTCCCGAGAAGGCTCTGGCGCTGAAAGCGCCCGGCATGACGTTCGAACAGGCGGCCGCGATCCCCCAGGCGGCGCTGCTCGCCGTGCAGGCCCTGCGCGACCTCGGGGGAATCCGGCCCGGACAGAAGCTCCTCATCAACGGCGCCGGCGGAGGGGTGGGAACGTTCGCGATCCAGATCGCGGCCCTCTACGAGGCCGAGGTGACCGCGGTGGACGCCCCGGAGAAGCTGGACATGCTGCGTTCGATGGGTGCGCGGCACGTTCTCGATTACACGCGCGAGGACTTCACGAGGACTGGCGAGCGCTACGACCTGATCCTCGACGTGAAAACGACCCGATCCGTCGTCGATTGCGCGAGGGCCCTGAATGCCGGCGGAACCTACGTCACGGTCGGCGGTTCGATGGCCCGGCTCATTCAGGCGCTGCTCCTCTGGCCGTGGTTCGCGCTGACCACGAGCAAGAAGGTCCGTCTTCTGGCCCTGAAGCCGAACAAGGATCTCGTGTACGTCCGGGACCTGTTCGAAGCGGGGAAGGTCGTCCCGGTGGTCGACGGGCGCTACGGGCTCGCCGACGTGCCCGAGGCCTTCCGCTATTTCGGATCGGGACGCCACAAGGGGAAGATCGTGATCACCGTGGCGCAGTCGAAGTGAGCACCGGAGCTGCGCGAACCAATCAGGAGGTTCCATGAAACGAGTCACGGGCATTGGCGGCATCTTCTTCAAGGCCAAAGACGCCCCGGCACTGCAGGCCTGGTACAAGCGGCACCTCGGAATCGATGTCCAGGAATGGGGTGGCACGGCTTTCACCTGGACCGACGGTGAAGGCAAGCCGGTTGCCGGAACAACCATCTGGTCCATTGGTGCGGCGCAGGGTGACCCGTTTGCGCCCAGCGCCGCCACGTTCATGGTCAATTACCGGGTGGAGGATCTCCACGCCCTGGTCAAAATCCTGCGCGAAGAGGGCTGCAACGTTCTCGAGAAGATCGACGATTCCGAGTACGGGAAGTTCGCCTGGGTCATCGATCCAGAAGGAAACAAGGTAGAGCTCTGGCAACCGCCCGCCGGCCAGTGATCCGGGGGCGCATGTCCATGCTCTAAGCGCAGCGGCGGGAGAGGCTTAAGCTTCCCGACCGGGCGCTCCCCGCGCCCTTGTGGGAGGTTCCATGAACGAGGGACCGGAAACGCCGGCCGGGGCCGTCCCGGCGAGGCGGAGCCGCCTCAGGATCGTGCTCATCGTCGCGGCGGTCGTCATCGTGGCCGCGGCCACGGCGCGCGCGCTCGTGAAGTCGAGCGGCAAGGGCGGCCCGCGCGCCGAGGTCGTGCCCGTCTCGGCAGCCGTCGTCGCCCAGAAGTCGATCCCGCTCACGACGCGGGCGATCGGAAACGTCGAGGCGTACGCCACCGTTGCGATCCGCGCGCTCGTCTCGGGCGAGCTCGTGAAGATCCACTTCAAGCAGGGCCAGGAAGTGAGGAAGGGCGACCTCCTCTTCACGATCGACCCGCGCCCGCTTCAGGCGGCGTACGACCAGGCCGTCGGCACGCTGGCGAAGGACAAGTCGACTCTCGCGAACGCGCGGGCCCTCGCAGCGCGTTACCAGAAGCTCGCGGACGAGGGCATCGCCTCGAAAGAGGACTTCGACCAGTACCGCACGAGCGCGGATACGCTGGCCGGGCTCGTCGCCGCCGACGAGGCCGCCGTCGAGAACGCGAAGATCCAGCTCTCGTTCGCGACGATCCGCTCGCCGATCAACGGGATGGCGGGCAACCTCCTCGTCTACGAAGGCAACCTCGTGAAGGCGAACGACACGACGCCCCTCGTCACGATCACGCAGGCGACGCCGATCTACGTCACGTTCGCCGTGCCCGAGGGCGAGCTCGCCAAGGTGAACCGGGCCCGCGCCGCGGGCGCCGTCCGCGTCGAGGCGGCGCTTCCGAGCGACGAGGCGCATCCGGTCGCAGGCGTCCTAACTTTCGTGGACAACGCCGTCGACTCCACGACGGGCACGATCCGCCTCAAGGCCACGTACGAGAACCCCGAGCGCCGCCTCTGGCCGGGGCAGTTCGTGAAGGTCGTCCTCACGACCGGCGTCGAGGCGGACGCGCTCGTCGTCCCGGCCCAGGCGATCCAGACCGGGCAGGACGGCCCGTACGTGTACGTCGTGAAGGACGACATGACCGTCGAGCCGCGGCCGGTGAAGACCGGCCCCTCCTCGGAGGGAGTCGTCTCCGTCGCGAAGGGTCTCGCCGCCGGTGAACGCGTCGTGACGGACGGGCAGCTGCGCCTCTTCCCGGGGGCCAAGGTCGAGATCAAGTCCAAGGGATGAGCATCACCGAGCCCTTCATCCGAAGGCCCGTCATGACGACGCTCGTCATGGCGGGAATCCTGCTGTTCGGGACGATCGGCTTCCGCTCGCTTCCGGTCAGCGACCTGCCGAACGTCGACTTTCCGACGATCCAGGTCACGGCAGGCCTCCCGGGCGCGAGCCCGGAGACGATGGCGGCGTCCGTCGCCACGCCGCTCGAGCGCCAGTTCTCGGCGATCGCGGGCGTCGACTCGATCAACTCGACGAGCTCGCAGGGGACGACGCAGGTCACGCTGCAGTTCGCGCTGGACCGCAACATCGACGCGGCCTCGCAGGACGTCCAGACGGCCATCGCCGCGGCGGCGCGCCAGCTCCCGCCGGGGATGCCGTCGCCGCCCACGCTCAAGAAGGTCAACCCGGCCGACCAGCCGGTCCTCTACCTCGTCCTCTCGTCGCCCACGATGCCGCTCACGGCGGTGGACGAGGTCGCCCAGACGCTCATCGCGCAGCGCCTCTCCACGATCTCGGGCGTCGCGCAGGTCGTCGTCACGGGTGCGCAGAAGTTCGCCGTGCGCGTGAAGCTCGACCCGTCCCAGCTCGCGATCCGCGGGATCGGGATCGACGAGGTCGCGACGTCCATCCAGCGGCAGAACTCCAACCTGCCCGTGGGGACGCTCTACGGCGTCCACCAATCGCTCACGGTGAAGGCGGACGGCCAGCTCTTCGACGCAGCCGCGTACCGGACGATGATCGTCGCGTACCGCAACGGATCGCCCGTGACGCTCGGCGACCTCGGCAGGGTCGTGGACGGGGTCGAGAACGACCGGATCGGGAACTGGTACGACGACAAGCAGGTCGTCACGCTCGCCATCCAGCGCCAGCCGGGCTCGAACACGATCGCCGTCGTGGACGCGGTCAAGGCGAAGCTCCCGTCGCTTCGATCGCAGCTCCCGGGCGCGCTGAAGCTCGACGTCCTCTTCGACCGCTCCGTACCCATCCGCGAGTCCGTGCACGACGTCGAGTTCACGCTCGTCCTCACGATCGGACTCGTCGTCCTCGTGATCTTCCTCTTCCTGCGCAACGTGCGGGCGACGCTCATCCCCAGCCTCGCGGTGCCGGCCTCGATCGTCGGGACGTTCGCGGTCATGTCGCTCCTGAACTTCTCTCTCGACAACCTTTCGCTCATGGCGCTGACGCTCTCGGTCGGCTTCGTCGTCGACGACGCGATCGTCATGCTCGAGAACATCGTCCGCCGCATGGAGGGCGGGGAGGACCCCCTGACGGCCGCGCTGAAGGGCGGCAAGGAGATCGGCTTCACGATCCTCTCGATGACGATCTCGCTCGTCGCGGTCTTCATCCCGGTCCTCTTCATGGGCGGGCTCCTCGGGCGGCTCTTCAAGGAGTTCGCGATCACGATCAGCGTGGCGATCCTCGTCTCGGGGTTCGTCTCCCTGACGCTGACGCCGATGCTGTGCAGCCGCTTTCTCAAGGCCTCTCACGTCGCGAACGAGGGGCGCTTCTTCAAGGCGACGGAGCGCATCTTCGACGCCTGGCTCGGCCTCTACGAGCGGACGCTCACGTGGGTGCTCGCGCGCCAGAAGGAGACGCTGATCGTCTCGGGGATCCTCCTCCTCGTCACCGGCGTCCTCTTCGCCGTGATCCCGAAGGGGTTTCTCACGAGCGACGACACGGGCCAGTTCATCGGCTACACGGAAGGCATGCCCGGCGTTTCGTTCCCGGAGATGGCGCGCCGCCAGCGGGAGGTCGCCGAGCTGATCCGGCGGCACCCGGACGTGCGCGGCGTGTCGTCCACCGTCGGCCAGAGTGACGCGAGCCCGGCCGGCAACTCGGGAAGCCTTCTCGTCCTCCTCAAGCCGCGCTCGGACCGCAAGCACGACGTCGACGGCGTCATCGAGTCGCTGCGGCCGCAGCTCCTGAAGGTGTCCGGGATCCGCGTCTTCCTCCAGAACCCGCCGTCCGTCTCGATCGGCGGCCAGGTTACGCGCAGCCCTTACCAGCTCACTCTCCAGGGCTCGGACCGCGCCCAGCTCGCGAAATACACGGAGCTTCTCGAGGCGAAGGTCAAGACGCTGCCCGGCCTCCTCGACGTGACGACCGACCTCCAGAACAGGAACCCGCAGCTCGCGGTGACGATCGACCGCGACAAGGCGTCCGCGCTGGGCCTCACCGCGTCGCAGGTCGAGGACGCGCTCAACAACGCGTACGGCACGCGCCAGGTCTCGACGATCTACACGTCGACGAACGAGTACCAGGTCATCCTCGAGCTCCTCGAGCAGTACCAGACGAACCCTGCCGCCCTGTCGCTCCTCTACGTGCGCAACACCGCCGGCACGCTCGTCCCGCTCTCGTCCGTCGCGCGATTCGACGAGAGCGCGGGCCCGCTCGCCGTGAACCACCTCGGGCAGGTCCCGTCCTCGACGCTCTCGTTCAACGTGAAGCCCGGCGTCGCGCTCGGCGACGCGACCTCGCGTGTCCGAAAGGCCGCGGACGAGATCCTTCCGCTCACGATCCCGGCGAGCTTCCAGGGCACGGCGCAGGTCTTCCAGTCGTCCGTCGGCGGGCTCGCGTTCCTCCTCGTGATCGCGATCCTGGTGATCTACCTCGTCCTCGGCATCCTGTACGAGAGCTTCATTCACCCGCTCACGATCCTGTCGGGGCTGCCGTCGGCGGGCCTCGGCGCGCTCCTCACGCTGCTCCTCTTCGGGAAGGACCTCAACGTCTACGGGTTCGTCGGTCTCATCATGCTCGTCGGCATCGTTGAGAAGAACGCGATCATGATGATCGACTTCGCGATCGAATCCGCCCGCACCGAGAGAAAGGGCCCGGCCGAGGCGATCCGGAGGGCCGCGGTCGTGCGGTTCCGGCCGATCATGATGACGACGATGGCGGCTCTCATGGGCACGCTTCCGATCGCGCTCGGGATCGGCGCGGGCGCCGAATCGCGCCAGCCGCTCGGCCTCGCAGTCGTCGGCGGCCTTCTCGTCTCGCAGGTCCTGACGCTGTACCTCACGCCCGTCGTCTACATCGCGTTCGACTCGCTCCAGGCGAAGCTGACGCCCGAGGCGCTTCCGGACCTGCCGGAGGAAGCGGCGCCGGAGACCGCCTCGTGAGCAAAAAGGGCCTGAAGCCCGTTCAGGCCAACGTCTCGGCGCTCTTCATCCGGAGGCCCGTCATGACGACGCTCGTCATGGCGGGACTGTTCCTGTTCGGTGCGATCGGCTATCTCTCGCTGCCGGTCGCGGACCTGCCGAAGGTCGACTTCCCGACGATCAACGTGGGCGCGAGCCTCCCGGGGGCGAGCCCCGAGACGATGGCGGCCGCGGTCGCGACGCCGCTCGAGCGGCAGTTCTCGGGCATCGCGGGGATCGACTCGATGAACTCCACGTCGAGCCAGGGCTCGACGAACATCACGATGCAGTTCTCCCTCGACCGCGACATCGACGCGGCCGCGCAGGACGTCCAGACGGCGATCGCGGCCACGCTCTCGCAGCTCCCGCCGTCCATGCCGAACCCGCCGAGCCTGCGCAAGGTCAACCCCTCGATGCAGCCGGTCCTCTTCATCGTCCTGTCCTCGCCGACCCTCCAGATGTCCGAGGTCTCCGAGTGGGCCGAGACCGTTCTCGCGCAGCGGATCTCGACCGTGACGGGCGTCGCGCAGGTGAACGTCTACGGCTCGAAGAAATACGCCGTGCGTGTCCAGGTGGACCCCGGCACGCTCGCGAGCCGGCAGATCGGGATCGACCAGGTTGCATCGGCAATTTCCTCGGGCAACTCGAACCGGCCGGTCGGGATCGTCTACGGGCCCGAGAAGGCGCTCTCGATCCAGACGAACGGCCGCCTCGTGAACGCGGACGCGTACAAGCCCCTCATCGTGGCCTGGCGCAACGGCGCGCCCGTGCGCCTCGGCGAGATCGCGAACGTCCTCGACAGCGTCGAGAACGAGCGGCAGGCGGCGTGGTTCAACGGCAACCGATCGATCATCCTCGCGGTCCAGCGCCAGCCGGACTCGAACACGATCCAGGTCGTCGACGCGGTGAAGGCGCTGCTGCCTGCGTTCCGGATGCAGATCCCGGCGGCGATGCGGATGGACGTCATGTTCGACCGCTCGCAGGGCATTCGCGAGAGCGTGCGCGACGTCCAGCTCACGCTCGTCCTCACGATCGTCCTCGTCGTTCTCGTTATCTTCCTGTTTCTCCGGAACCTGCGCTCCACGTTCATCCCGTCCATCGCGCTCCCGACGTCGCTCTTCGGCACGTTCGCCGTCATGGCGGTCCTCGGGTTCAGCCTCGACAACCTTTCCCTCATGGGCCTCACGCTCTCGGTCGGGTTCGTCGTGGACGACGCGATCGTCCAGCTCGAGAACATCGTCCGCCGGATGGAGAAGGGCGAGAGCGCCGCGGTCGCCTCCCTGCGCGGTTCGAGGGAGATCGGCTTCACGATCCTCTCGATGACGGTCTCGCTCGTCGCGGTCTTCATCCCCGTCCTATTCATGGGCGGCCTCCTCGGCCGGCTCTTCCAGGAGTTCGCGGTCACGATCAGCGCCGCGATCCTCGTGTCGGGCTTCGTGTCCCTGACGCTGACGCCGATGCTCTGCAGCCGGCTCCTGAAGCGCGAAGAGCCCGGCGCCGCGACTCACGGCCGCGTGGCGGCGGCGCTCGAGCGGGGCTTCAACCGCATTCTCCGGGGCTACGAACGGACGCTCCACGTCGTCCTCCGGCACCGGCCCGCCACGCTCGCGACCCTCGTCCTGATGGCGGTCCTCGCGGGAGTCCTCTTCAAGATCGCCCCAAAGGGGTTCATCCCGAACGAGGACATCGGGATGCTGCGGGCGAGCCTCGAGGGCCAGCAGGGTATCTCGTACCAGGACATGCGCGACCGCCAGAAGCTGGCGGCCGACATCGTCCGCGCCGACCCCGGCGTCCAGTCCGTCCAGTCGTCGGTGGGGGCGGGCGGGCCGAACTCGACGACGAACTCGGGCTCGATGTTCGTGACGCTCAAGCCGCGCGGCCAGCGGGTCTCGTCCGACGCCATCGTCGACCGCCTGCGACCGAAGCTCGCGAAGGTGTCCGGCCTGCGCGTCTTCATGCAGACGCCGCCGGCGATCAGCGTCGGGGGCCAGAACACGCGCAGCCAGTACCAGCTCACGCTCCAGAGCACGGACACCGAGGCGCTGTACGCGAATGCGGCGCTCCTCGAGAGGAAAATGCACGGGATCCCGATCATCCGGGACGTGACGAGCGACCTGCAGATCAAGAACCCGCAGCTCGACATCGCGATCGACCGGAAGAAGGCGTCCGCCCTCGGGATCACCGCCGGGCAGATCCAGCGGGCTCTGGCCCTCGCCTACGGGTCGAGCCAGATCTCGACGATCTACACGGCCACGAACGAATACGAGGTCATCCTCGAGGTGAAGCCCCAGGACCAGCGCGATGCCTCGTCCCTCTCGTCGCTTTACGTGCGCTCGTCGAACGGGACGCTCGTGCCCCTGACGGCCGTCGCGACGGCGAAGACGAGCGTCGGGCCGCTCCTCGTGGCGCACCTCGGCCAGCTCCCGTCCGCGACCATTTCCTTCAATCTCGGGAAGGACGTCGCGCTCTCCCAGGCGACGGCCGCCGTCGAGAGGCTGGCGAGGGAGACGCTCCCGGGCTCGATCACCACGAGCTTCCAGGGCACGGCGCAGGTCTTCCAGTCGTCGCTCAAAGGGATGTCCATCCTGCTCGTCGTGGCGATCCTCGTGATCTACCTCGTCCTCGGGATCCTCTACGAGAGCTTCGTCCACCCGCTGACGATCTTGTCGGGGCTGCCCTCGGCGGCCGTCGGCGCGATCCTCACGCTGATCATCTTCGGCAAGGACCTGAACGTGTACGCGTTCTTCGGCCTCGTGATGCTCATCGGGATCGTGAAGAAGAACGCGATCATGATGATCGACTTCGCGCTCGCGGCGCAGCGCGGCGAGGGAATGGAGCCCGAGAAGGCGATCGTCACGGCGTCGCTCACGCGCTTCCGGCCGATCCTCATGACGACGATGGCCGCGCTCGCGGGCACGCTCCCGATCGCGCTCGGCCTCGGGCGCGGGGGAGAGTCCCGCCAGCCGCTCGGCCTCGCCGTGATCGGCGGCCTCGTCGTCTCGCAGTTCCTCACGCTCTACATCACGCCCGTCGTCTACCTCGCGTTCGAGTCTCTCGGCGCGCGCTTCCGCGCTCGGCGGCGGGTGCCGGCGCCTGCGCCGGCGCCCGCGTAGACTTCCGCTTTCGGATTCAGATTCAGAGTTCTTGGAAGGTGGAGTGAGCCATGCGCGTTCTTGCCTGCGTTCTCCTGATTGCGAGCGTCTCCGTTCGCGCCGCGGAACCCTCTCCGTCGCCCGACGATGACCCGCGCGTCGCGTCGGCGGTCGAGCTCGCGCGCGCGTGGCTGGACGCCGAGCGCGCCTACGAACAGGTGCCCGGCGTGTCCGCCGCGATCGTCCACGACCAGAAGGTCCTTTGGAGCGGTGCCTTCGGCCTTGCGGACGTCGCGAGCGGGCGGAAGGCGGATGTCGGCACGATCTACAGCATCTGCTCCATCTCGAAGCTGTTCACGAGCGTCGCCGTGATGCAACTGCGCGACGCGGGGAAGCTCCGTCTCGACGATCCCGTGCGGACGCGCCTGCCGTGGTTCACGATGAAACCGGGCGGGACCGACGGGACGGAGATCACGGTGGAGGGCCTGCTCACGCACGCGTCCGGGCTGCCGCGCGAGACTGACCTCCCGTACTGGACCGGTCCCGCGTTCGCATTCCCGACGCACGACCAGATCGTCGCGAGGCTCGCGCAGCAGACGGCGCTCTACCCGGCGGAGACGTACTTCCAGTACTCGAACCTCGGCCTGACGCTCGCGGGGGAGATCGTTTCCGCGACTTCGGGGGTGGCCTACCCAGACTACGTCTCGAAAAACATCCTCGTCCCGCTCAATCTCGCGTCGACGACGCCCGAGATGCCCGAGTCCGAGCGCGGCAAGCGTCTCGCGACCGGGTACAGCGCGCTGACCCGCGCGGGGCGGCGCGACCCCGTCGCGTTCTTCCAGGGGAAGGGTGTCGCGCCGGCGATGGCTTTCGCCTCGACGGCCGAGGACCTCGCCCGCTTTGCGTCGTGGCAGTTCCGGCTGCTCGGCGGCGGAGGGCCCGAAGTTCTAAGGACCGCCACGCTGCGCGAGATGTACCGCGTCCACTTCGTGGATCCCGACTTCGAGACGATGTGGGGCCTCGGGTTCCAGGTCTCGAGGAGCGAGAAGACGACGCTCGTCGGACATGGCGGCTCGTGCCCGGGCTTCCGGACGCACCTCATGCTTCAGCCGGACGAGAAGCTCGCCGTCGCCGTCCTCACGAACTCGGGCGGCGTCGACGCGGAGGGGTGGGCGGAGCACGTGCGCGAGATCCTCGCGCCCGCGCTGAAGGCGGCGGCGAAGGAGCCCGGGAAGGGCAAGACGCCCGCTCCGGAGCTGAGGAAGTTCGCGGGGACGTACTCGGGCGCGCCGTGGGGCGGCGAGACGTTCGTGCTGCCGTGGGAGGACGGCCTCGCGATGCTTTCCCTCCCATCGAAGAACCCGATGAAGGACCTGATCAAGATGAAGAAGACGGCCGAGAACACGTTCCGCCGAATCCGGAAGGACGAGACTCTCGGCGAGGAGATCGTCTTCGCGCTGGGGCCCGACGGGAAAGCGACGCGCTTCACCCGCCACAGCAACTACTCGACGCGGGTGGAATGAGTCCGAACTACTCGGACCCGTCTGCCCGCGTAACGCTCACCGTCCGGTCGTCGTCGTCGCCCTCGACGCGCAGGAGCCACGGGTTGCAGCAGACCTCGCAGTCCTGGACGAGGCTGCCCCGGACGTCGCGCTCGAGACGCACCTCGACGTCCTCTCCGCAGTAGGGGCAGCTGACGACGAAGTCCTCGCTCATGCGCGGGCTAGCGGGAAGGCCCCTTCTCCTGCTTCAGGCGCTCGCGCATCTTGCGTGCCTGGTGCTCGAATTCGGGGAGTTGCGGGTCGTTTGACGCGCGGGCGAGTGCGAGCGCGCGATCCGCGGACGCCGCGGCGTCTTTCCATTGGCCCGCCTTCGCGTAGCCGTCCTTGAGCCCGTCCCAGGCGTTGGCCGAATACGGGTGTTCGTCGACGTTCTTCTGGAAGAGGGCGAGCGCCTCCTCGACCCGGTCGTGCTCGAGAGCCGCGTAGGCGACCGCGTTGATCGCGCTCTCCGTCGGCGGGACCGGCCAGCCGAGCGTCCGCGAGAACGCCTCGTAGTGCTTCGTCACGGCGTTCATTCCCCGGTCCTCGAGACCCTCCGGCAGGCTGTAGCCGTCGTAGAGCGCGCGCAGCGCGTGGATTCCGCCGAGGAGCGGGACGGTCCGGTGCCTCTCGGCGGGGAACGCTTCGCTCTTCCAGCGGAAGCCCGGGACCTTGCGCGCGCCGAGCGCGGCGACGAGCTCCTCCCAGTCCGCGAGCGCCTGGCCCGAGTCGCCCGACCGCGCGGCGTAGAGGAACGCGTTCAGGGACGGCGCGGATTCGAGCGCTTTCTTGAGCGAGCGGGCCGGGAGGCGGCCATCCCAGTCGAGGCTCGGGCTGAGCGCGACGTAGGCGTGGAAGAGCGCCGGCTCGGACGTCAGCGTATAGAGCACGAACTGTCCGCCCGCCGAGTGGCCGACGAGCGTACGGAACCCGTCGGTGCGGTACGTCTTCTCCACGAGAGGGACGAGCTCTGCCGAGAGGAAGCGCTTGAAGTTCGCGGCGCCGCCGCCGCCGACCCAGGCTTCCTTCCAGTCCGTCTGTGTGAAGTCCCGGATGCGCACGGTGCTCGCGATCGCGACGACGATCGTCTCGGGGATCTCGCCTTCGGCCGCGAGGAAGTCCGTGGAGGC
The DNA here is from genome assembly GCA_016716715.1 of Acidobacteriota bacterium. Lineage (NCBI taxonomy): Bacteria > Pseudomonadati > Acidobacteriota > Acidobacteriota bacterium. The sequence continues at coordinate 111,723 of JADJVE010000012.1, forward strand.
GGCGGTGTGGAGGAAGTGAGTCTTGCCGTCGAGGACGTAGAGGACCGGGTAACGCCGGTCCTTCGCCCACTTGTAGCTGGCGGGCAGGTGGACCTGGTACGTCCGGTCCTCGTTCAGCACCTTCGAGTGGATGCGGAGCGTCTCTCCGATCGTGACGGGCTCGCCCGCACGGGCGGTTGCCGGAAAGACGATCAGAAGCGAGAGGGCAAGAAGCCGGACGGTCGCCATCCGCCGACGATACCAAGTCTCAACGGGGCCGGCCCCGACGGCGGCGCGATCGCGCCCGCGCTACATCGGGGTGACGCGGCCGACTGGGCGGCGCGCCGGACGGCCCGAGGCGTCGCGGGAGGGACGACGGGGAGGCGTGGGCGGACGAGACGACGTTGTATCCGGGACCAAGTGCGGCTGCTCGGCGAGGGCACGAAAACGATGAACAGGTGTCCCGGTCCGGGGGCCGAGGGGCCGGGTCGCCCAGCGCGACCCGAGAGCGCCGACGTGGCACGGGACCGCCGAGTCGCGGAGGACGGGCTTCCGGACTGAAAGGCAGGGGGCGGGCCGCGGGTTCGAGCGCATGCCCGTTGCGCTCTGCCATTCGGGCAGTTGATTGGGAGCCGCCCCGGCTCCTGCAACGGCGATGCCGCGTCAGATCTCGCCTTCGAGCCCCGGCTGGTGGTGGCACTCGGCGACGAGGCGCTCGAACGCCTGCTCGTTGATCGGCGTGCCTTCGCTCCACACGCGCGTCACGAGAAACGGCCGGGGCGGATCGTCGTCCCACGCCCACGCCTGGAACATGTCGGCGTCCGTCGAAACCGGAACTCCCACGTCCCAGAACCTCGCCGTCGCGACCTCGTGCCCGAACCGGTCCTGTGCGTGCAACACGGCCCTCTTCCCCCAAAGCAAAAGTAGGGCCGGAGGGCGGCGATCGCCACCCCCGCCATCAGGATTCCTACAGATGGCTAGTGATGAAATCCGACTCCGAGGGCGATCTCGATGATGAGAACCGCGGCGACGAGAAAGTCCACGGCGGCGCAGAACGGAGGCCACCACCGTGTGCCGGCAACGTAGTGGCTGCGCTCCTGCCAACAATCCTTGAGACCATGGCCTGCATAGCCGAGGACGAGGAGCCAAGCCGATCCGGTGACGGCGGCGGCGGCAAGCAAGAGGAAGGCGCCCGTGACGCTGCTCTCGACGGCGATGACCCTGGGCCTTCCGTCCGCTACCGCGAACCCGATGTAGACCGCTGCGATCAGGGCCAGCAAGAGCGCCTGCACGGTCGCCTGATCGAGCCACCGGATGGCGAGCGGCGAGGCGGCCTGGATGGCACCGACTGCCAGTCCCCACAGGACCGGGGTTCGCTTCATCGTCCGTTAACGAACCCGGCTCGTCAGAGCTCGCTGACGGCCGACGCGAGGCGGGCGAGGCTCGTCTTGGCGTCGCCGAAGAGGAGGCCCGTGACCGGCTTGAAGAAGAGCGGGTTCTCGAGGCCCGAGAAGCCCTTCCCGCGCCCGCGCTTGAGGACGATGACGGACTTCGCCTTGTCGACCTCGATGATGGGCATCCCGGCGATCGCGCTCTTCGGGTTGTCGCGCGCCTCGGGGTTCACGACGTCGTTGGCGCCGATGACGACCGCGACGTCCGTCGTCGGCATCTCCGGGTTGATCTGCTCGAGCTCGTAGAGCTGCGAGTACGGGACGTTCGCCTCGGCGAGCAGGACGTTCATGTGCCCCGGCATGCGCCCGGCGACGGGGTGGATCCCGTACTTGACCTCGACTCCGCGGGACTCGAGGTGCGTCGCGAGCTCGCGCACGGCGTTTTGCGCCTGCGCGGTCGCCATCCCGTAGCCCGGCACGAAGACGACCTTCCGGGCGTAGGCGAGCTGCGTCGCGACGTCCTCGAGAGAGACCTCGCGCATCACGCCTTCCTCGCCCGTCTCCGGGCCCACGGCGGCCGCGCTGCCGAACGCTCCGAAGAGAACGTTCGTGATCGAGCGGTTCATCGCCTTGCACATGAGGATCGACAGGATGAAGCCAGAGCCGCCGTCCAGGGTGCCCGCGATGATGAGGACGTTGTTCCCGAGCGCGAAGCCAGTGGCGGCCGACGCGAGGCCCGCGTAGGAGTTCAGGAGAGCGATCACGACGGGCATGTCCGCGGCTCCGATCGGCAGGACGAGAAGCACGCCGAAGAGCAGCGCGAGCGCGCACATCGCGTAGAAGAGGACGGTTTGGCCGGGATTGAGGACGAGCGCGACGAAAATGACGACCGCGCTCCCGAAGAGGAGGAAGTTCAGGACGTTCTGGCCCTTGTACGTGATCGGCTGGCCCTTCACGAGCTCCTGGAGCTTCGCGAAGGCGACGAGGCTGCCCGTGAACGTGATGCCGCCGAGCAGGACCTCGAAGCCGAGCGCCGTGACCTTGAACGTCCCGAGATGCTCGCCGTGCCGGAGGAACTCCGACACGCCGACGAGGGCCGCCGCGAGGCCGCCGAACGCGTGGGAGAGCGCCGTCCGCTGCGGCATGGCCGTCATCGGGACCCAGAGGCCCATCACGACGCCGATCGTCGAGCCGGCGAGGAGGCCGACGATGATCCACTCGTAGCTGACGATGTCGCGGTGGAGCAGCGTCCCGATGACCGCGAGCAGCATCCCGAACTCGGCCATGAACATGCCGCGCCGGGCGGTGTCGGGATGGCTCAGGCCGCGGAGGCCGAGGATGAAAAGGATCGAGGCGACGAAGTACGAGAGCTCGGTGAGGAGGAGCTGCGCGCTCACTTCTTTCCCGCCTCGCCCGGCCTGGTGGACTTCGTCTCGCGCCTGAACATCTTCAGCATGCGGTCCGTGATGATGAATCCGCCGACCACGTTGATCGTCGCGGCCGTCACGGCGACGACGCCGAGGATCGTGCTCGTCGTGTTGTACTTCGCGCCCGCCGTCACGATCGACCCGATGAGCGAGATGCCCGAGATGGCGTTCGTCGCCGACATGAGCGGCGTGTGGAGGAGCGGCGGGACGCGGGAGATGACCTGATAGCCGAGGAAGGCGGCCAGCACGAAGACGTACAGGCCGGCGATGAGGATTTCGTTCATCGGGAGGCTCCGGCAGGCGCGGCCGGCGCAAGGAGCGCGGCGACGCGGGGATTCACGGCTTTGCCGTCGTGAACGGCGCAGGCGCCGGCCACGACGTCGTCGCTCAGGTTGACGGTGAGCGCCCCGCCCTCGCCCACGAGGAGCTTGAGGAACGCGGCGACGTTTCGCGCGTAGAGCTGGCTGGCGTGGAGCGGCACCGTGGCCGCGAGGTTCAGCGGCGCGAGGATCGCGACGCCGTTCACGAGGGTGTTCTCGCCCGGCCGTGTGAGCGCCGTATTGCCGCCCGTAGGTGCGGCGAGATCGACGATGACGGCGCCGGCCTTCATCCCGCGGACGGCGTCTTCGTCGAGCATGAGAGGCGCCTTGCGGCCGGGGACCTGCGCGGTGGTGATCACGAGGTCGGCGTCCTTCACGCGCGCGGCGACGAGGTCCCGTCCGCGTTTGAGCGCCTCGGGCGAGAGCTCGACGGCGTAGCCGCCGGCGTCCTGCGTCTGGATGCCGCCGAGGTCGACGTCGAGGAAGCGTGCGCCGAGGGAGCGGACCTCCTCGCCCGCCGCCTGGCGGACGTCGTACGCCTCGACGTTCGCGCCGAGGCGTCGCGCCGTGGCAATCGCCATGAGACCCGCGACGCCCGCGCCCACCACGACGACCTTCGCGGGTGGGACGGTGCCGGCGGCGGTCATGAGGAGTGGAAACATCTTCGGGAGGCGCACGGCGGCGATGAGGACGGCCTTGTAGCCGGCGATCGTCGCCATGGACGAGAGCGCGTCCATCGACTGTGCGCGCGTCGTCCGCGGGACGAGCTCCATCGCGAAGGCGGTGACGCCGGCGTCGAGGAAGGGACGAAGCTCTTCCGGCTCGTCCAGCGGCCGGAGGAAGCCGATGACCGCGGCGCCCTTCCGGAGCTGGGCGACATCGGCCGGGTCCGGCCGATTCACGCAGGCGAGAACGTCGGCCTCGGCGAGGAGCGCCGCCCGGTCTCGCTGCACAACGGCGCCGGCGGCGGTGAATTCGGCGTCGGGGAAGCCGGCCTCGAGGCCCGCTTCGGCCTCGACGACGACGGAGAATCCGGACGCAACGAGCTTCTTGACGGTGTCGGGGGCCAGGGCGACGCGCCGCTCGTCGGAGCGCGTCTCCTTCGGAATGGATACCTTCATGCGGGTTGCGATGATACAGAAGCGCCGTCGGGGAGCCGGATCGGCGCTCGACGGGCGCGGCCGGGGGGCCCCGCCGGCGATCCGCCCATGATGCGGACGTTTCATTGCACGGGGTTCCCGTTGACCCGATCCTTATGCAGGAGAGCCTCGCGAGGCCGCTCGAGAGGATCGTAAGCATGACCACTGAACCTGTGACCCGGCGCTACGAGATGGTCAACGTGCGACAGGGCTACCTGATCATCGAGCAGGAGAACCACACTTTCGCCCGGCGCTCCTATTTCGCTGCAGAGCGGACCCCGCCCCTGGAGGAGTACCGCGAGGGCAATCAGTTCTGGAAGCCCCACGAGGCGGCGCAGACCTTCCAGTTCGACGTCCGTGACACGACGACCGGCGAGGTGGTGCCGTTCGGCGAGCTCGTGGGACTTCTCTATTACGCCTGCTGCGCCAAGGGCACCGCCGTGCATCAGATGGGGGACCTGGCTCACGATCAGCAGATCTCGCTCTACGTGGCGATCACCACCGAAGGCGCGGAGGACTCCGGGCCTCTGACCCACGAAAAGGTCCGGGTCCTGAACGCGCTCTTCAACGGGCGCCTGACAGGCGCCCCGGAAGAAGGTGCAATCCTGCCCGACCTCTTCGGCCTCCACCGGCAGATCACCTACGCGCAGGTCGCGATCGACTTCGGCCTCGTCCATGGAATGAGGAGCACAGGATGAAGATTCAGGAACTCGCGGAGCGGCTCGAGCTGAAGGCGGCCACGAAAGTCTTCGATCGGGACGTGACGGGCGTCTACATCTCGGACATGGTGAGCGATGTGATTGCCAACGCGAAGGCGGGCGATCTGCTCGTCACGGCGCAGGCGCACGCCAACGTGATCGCGGCTGCGAACCTCGTCGACAACTGCGCCGTCGTCATCACCCAGGGCAAGACCCTCGCCGACGACGTCGTGAAGATGGCGAGAAGGCCGAGATCGTGTTCACCACGGCCTTGAATCGCTGGCAGATGGCCACGAAGCTGTATGAGGCCGGCATCCGCTAGGCGGCCGCCCTCGGATGCGCCCCACGGTGTGGGCATGCCTCTCGCGGAGATCGTCACGCTCCTCGAATGTACGGAGCTGCTGACGCCTGACGGGGCTCTGGGTCGGAAGGTTTCCGGCTGCTTCGCCGCGGACCTCATGAGCGAGGTCCTGGCCTTCAGCGGGCACGGGGCGCTCCTCGTCACCGGGCTGACCAACCTCCGGGCGAGCGCACACCGCCGAGGTGGTTGACCCGGGCCATCCTCTACGTCAACGGCAAGCGCCCCGACGAACAGGTGATGGCCCTGGCCCGTGCTCGCAGCCTGCCTCTCCTGTCCACCACCCTGACCGTACGAAGCCTGCGGCCCGGCTGGGAACCGGCCTGCCCGTTCCACGAAGGAACGGGGGAGCACGCCCTGAGCCGAGATTCTCTATGCCGGGACCTTCCCGATCCGCGGGGGGGATTTCGAGCATGGAGGGAGGTGGCTCCGGATCAAGTCCGTCTGCAAGGACCTCCGGGATCCGGCCCGACCTCATCCGCCGCCTTTCCATCGCCAACTTCGAGGCGGAGATGAACGTCGTGATGCACGCCGTACCCGGCGGAACTGAGCTTCGAGGTCCTGCCGAGGCGGTGCGGGTGGTAGTGGCGGACCGCGGTCCTGGGATCCCCGACATCAGGCTGGCCATGACCCGGGCTGGACCACCGCGACGCCCGAGATGCGCGCTCGAGGGTTCGGCGCGGGGCTCGGGCTGCCCAACATCAAGAACAGCGCCGACGAGTTCCGGCTGGGTCGACCCCGGCGTCGGCACGACGAGCCTATGCGGTGCGCCTTGCCTGACGTGCCGGACGCCCGCCCCGGAGCAAGCACTCGATCGTGTTTCGACCCGCAGCGCTGCGTGGGCTGCGTCGAGCTGCTGCAAAAGGCCTGTCCCACC